>JAUIJJ010000359.1 GCA_030431385.1 bacterium
TCTGCAGGTAGCTACTATCCAATCACCTGCAAGGACGAACTCGCGGGGTCAGTAGAGCGTGAAGGCTTGGGTTCCATTCTACACTTCGAGGGGGCAGAAGTGATCGCGCCTGATCTCTCGAATCTAACTTCCTACTATGATCGAGGTTTGCGTTCACTCGGTATTGTTTGGAGTCGCGACAACGACTTCGGCTGCGGGGTTCCGTTTCAGTTTCCGCACTCACCCGACATCGGCGATGGGTTGACGTCTGCCGGCAAGAAACTCGTTCGCGAGTGCAATCGATTGGGGATCGCGCTCGATTTGTCGCACCTCAATGAAAGGGGATTCTGGGATGTTGTTTCAATTAGCAACGCGCCAATCATTGTAACCCATACCGCCGCGTGGACTCTCTCGCCAGCGACACGCAATCTGACCGACGATCAAATCGACGCAGTCGGCGCAAGCGGAGGCGTCATTGGCATCAACCTCTACACCGGCGGCGTGCGGGCGGATGGCAACTGCGATGCATCCACTCCGATTCAATCGTTCATTGATCACATCGACTACATAGCAAATCGAATCGGAGTCGACCATATCGGATTAGGTAGCGATTTCGATGGAGCAATGATGCCCGATGCAATCGGAGATGTTACGGGCGTGCCCAAGTTGATAGATGCCCTACGCGCGAGTGGATGGAGCGAAAGCGACTTGGAAAAGTTCGCCTCTGCTAATTGGATCCGGGTCTTAAGCGATACGTGGAACGAGTAGTCACGTCTTATTGACGCGCCAATTCTCGTGTTTCAATCCCCATTTCTTCACGCGATTGTTCATACGATCCACTGAAATCGTCAGCAGTTTCGCGGCTTCGGTCTGATTCCAGTCGGTTCGATTGAGGGCCTCCACGACCAACATTTTCTCAACTTCGTCGAGATCGATGCCCTGCTCGGGAATGCGGACAATTCTTGAGACATCGGAAGCGGGGCCGAGACCACAGGCGCGGACTTCTGCGTCGGTTAATGTATCACTCCCCCGCGCCCGGATTATGAGCCGCTCGCAAATGTTCTTTAGTTCGCGAATGTTTCCCGGCCAATCATAAGAACGGAGCGTTTCGAGGGCGCTTTGTTCAATCATTGGAATCTGGCGCGCGTACTTTTCTGCGTACCTCCCGAGGAAATAGCGCGTGAGCGCGGGGATGTCGTCGCGACGCTCCCGCAGCGGCGGAATCTGAATTGGAAAGACATTCAATCGATAGTAAAGGTCTTCGCGAAACTCGCCGGATGCGACTCTTGTTTTCAAGTCGCGATTCGTTGCGACGATGATCCGCACGTCTACCTGAAGATTCTTCGTCCCACCGAGTCGCGTGAAGTTCATGGTCTCCAGCGCGCGCAGAAGTTTGGCCTGCACGCTCAACGAAACTTCGCCGACTTCATCGAGAAACAACGTCCCGCCATCGGCGAGTTCCAGCTTCCCTTTCTTCAGTTGATGTGCGTCGGTGAACGCGCCCTTTTCGTGACCGAACAGTTCGCTCTGCATGGTGGTGTCATCCGGCAGAAGGGCGCCGTTGATATCGATGAAAGGGCCGGCGCGACCGGATGATTGATGGATGGCTCGCGCGACGAGTTCTTTGCCGACACCGGTGTCGCCAAGGATCATCACGGTGGCATCAGTCGGGCCGACTTCTGCGACTTCGCTCTTGATGTGCTGCATCGCGGACGAGGTCCCGATCATGTCCGCAAACTCGCCGGTGCGCGCGAGGGTTTCGCGCAGCAAAACGTTTTCCTCGGCGATTTGTTGTTGATCAAGAATTCGGTGCAGACGCATCACGATTTCCGCGCGGCCTGCTTCTTTGGTGATGTAGTCGGAAGCACCTCGCCGCATCGCGTCGACGGCAGTATCGACATTAGTGATCGAAGTCAGCATCAGGATTGGCAGGGCGCTGTCGATTCCCGGCTCCTTCCCCTCACGAACCCGGCTCAACAGATCGAGGCCACCGACGCCGGGCATCTTGATATCGCACAAAACCGCGTCGAAGTTCTCCTTACGAAGGCGCGTCAGGCCATCTTGCCCGTTACCGGCCAACTCGGTTTCGAACCCGTCGAGGGCCAAGTTGCGCTGCAACCGCTGACCAAAGGAAGGGTCGTCTTCGATGATGAGAATTCTTTTCGACATGGTTTCTGCTTTTGTGGATTCGGAAACTGTGACTTGTCAATCGGTCCGCGCGTTTGCTCTCGGCGCGTTAAATCAGGCGTCGGCGCAAGCATCCGGGAAACTGGCTGACATCGTGTGAAGTCTGTGCTGGGATTCGCGTATCATGTTGAGAATCCATTGGGAGCTGGGAATGAGATCGGAATCGCCTCTATGTAGTCGGCTGCGGGCCGGGCTAACGCTTATCGAACTTCTCGTCGTTGTCGCCATTATAGCAATCCTCGCGGCAATCGCCGTGCCTAACCTTCTCGAAGCACAAACGCGCGCCAAGTACAGCCGGATCCTCGCTGACCTGCGCACAATGGCAACGGCGATTGAGTCCTACGCCGTCGACCAGAACCGGCCTCCGCGCATGAGCTGGGGCGCGGCGCCGTATAATGACCGCTATACCGGCTACGGCGAGGTCGACGAGCCAATCTTCGGCACACTAGGCCCATGGATCACGACGCCGATCTCCTACATCGCCCAATTCGACATGCTTGATCACTTCTGCGGCGATGACAAGAACATCCAGCTCGATGCGCGTCTCTACACTTACCACGACCTATACACCCATCTTCATGTGATCGAGACTGGGAACAGTAACCAGAACCTCCTTTTCGGTGATCGGTTCGACAGGGAATTCGGCGCGTGGGCAGTGATGTCCCTCGGCCCGGACAAGGAAGTCGGCGTTCCCGGCGGAGACCCCAACGCCTTTTGGATCCAGTACGACGCCACCAACGGAACAATCAGCCCGGGGAACATTTGGCGAAGTCAGAAGTCTTTCGACCAAAGGTACTACGATCTGGTGACGCCATGAGCCTCAGTCAGGACACGGTGCTCGGGTTTCTCGGGGCAGGGAACATGGGCGAGGCGATCTTTCGGGGCCTGCTCGATGGCGGAGTGCTCACTCCGGCACAAATCGTCGCCACGGATGCCTCCGCCGAGCGACGGGCAGATATCGCGGCTCGCTTTCCAATCCGCGTGGTGGACTCGAACGAAGAACTCGTCGAACAGGCAACCGTCGTGATTTTCGCCGTGAAGCCTCAGGTCATGCCGGTGGTGCTCGAAGAAGTCGCCTCCTACTTTTCCCAAAACAAACTCTCGATCAGCATCTGCGCGGGGATTCCCTGCTCGACGATAGAGCGCGCTTTGATGCGAGACACCCACGAAGAACCACGTGTCGTGCGCGTGATGCCCAACACGCCAGCATTGATCGGCGCGGGAATGTCTGGTGTTTGCCGCGGACGGTACGCGCGCCAGCACGAGCTTGAGCTTGCCATGAGTTTTTTCGAGGCAGTCGGCGAAGCCGAGGAAGTTTACGAGGCGCAGATGGACGCTGTGACTGCGCTGACCGGCAGCGGCCCCGCTTACGTCTTTCGTTTCATCGAGGGCCTGATCGAAGCGGGAAAGAAGCACGGTTTCCCACCCGATCAGGCGACTCGCATGGTCGTGCAGATGGTTTACGGCGCGGCGCGATTGGCGATGGAATCGGACAAGTCGCCTGAAGAGCTCCGCATCGCGGTGACCTCCCCGGGAGGCACGACGGCGGCGGGGTTGCAGGCGCTGAACGCCGCCGATTTCATGGATGCCCTCCAGGAATGCGTCGACGCCGCCGAGGCGCGCGGCAAAGAACTCGGCGGAGGCTAGCTCCCTTATCTTCCAATCACCTAGTACAAACAAAACTCCCCCCGAGGCTTGGCT
>JAUIJJ010000360.1 GCA_030431385.1 bacterium
AAGAGTCGTTACGAGGACAAGCACGTCCACGCTGACATCATCTCCGTCGACGGCACGCCCCTGCGCATCGGCAACCTGAAGGGGAAGTTTCTCCACTACACGTTCGAGAGCTTCTCACAGTACCTCAAGAAGCATGGTCGCTACGCTGCCTGGGCCTCCGAAGACCGCGCCCTGCGCACCGGCAAGGTGGGGCTGCGCCATCTCGCGCTGCGACCCGCGTGGCGGTTCTTTCGTCAGTACCTCATGTACGGCGGATGGCGTGATGGCATCGCAGGGTTTGTGATTTGTTGGATGGCCGCGCACTCCGTGTTTATGAAGTACGCGCTCCTGTGGGAGAAGCAGCGGGAAGCCAGCCGCGACAGCTAAGCACCGAGCCAGCTCGCCAGCAATTCCTCCAAACGCACACCCCGCGCGATGAAGCTACACCCGAAAAAGAGAACGCACACTCCCCCGGCGAAGGTCACGACCGCGAACAGCTTCGGCCCTACCCACTGACGGGCGAAGGCGAGGATCCCGATCAAAAGCGTCACCCAGGAAAAGCACCCCGCCAAAACACAAGCGCTCGCCAGAAACCGCTGCCACAGGGGGAACTCACTGAACTCGAGGGAGAGCGCCGACCAGAACGCAATCGTCATCGGGTTTGCGGCCGTTAGTCCTAGCCCGACAACGAAACTCCCGAGCGGACCCGTCGCGAACCGCCCCGGCTTCTCCTCTGGCGCGTCCCCCTCTACTATCGGAGACTGGAACGCCCGCGCACCCAGCAGCGCGCCGACTCCGATCCAGCACAGGAATATTCCGCCCACAAAAAACGCCAAAGTCCGCACCCACTCGATTTGCAGAACGGTCCCAAGTCCCGCTGAAAAAATCGATAGGTAGGTTGCATCAATGCAGCATGCACCAAAGCCAACAAGAAACCCCGACAGCAAATTGTGCTGAAGGCCGCGCCGTATGATCTCGAGGTTCACTGGCCCAATCGGAGCAGCAACCAGCCAGCCGGTGGCGTATGATTTTTGGAGTAAAACGAGGAGTGCGGTGTCCATGGGTCGTCGCCGGGATCAGCGCTTGCGCTTCCCCTCGGCGAGGCCAAGCAGTATCGCTGCGACGAAGAACAGCCTGCGCTCCTGCTCATCTCGGATGTCCTCAACGACGCAAGTCACGAGCTGCTCCTTGAACGTCGCCTTCCGCTCGATAGAGGCGCAAATCCGCCCGTGAATGATCAGTTGGAACTGCTGGTTTACGAGAACTGAGGTCGCCTTGACGACGCGCTGAACGAGCGAGAGCCTGGTATTCTTTTCGACTATCTGACCGACAGAATTGTCCTCCAAGTCCAACATCGACCAAGGACTCGTGGGATTTCTGGGGCGATAGATCGAACCGATTTCGTCGGCGGCGCCGCTGCTAAAATCGCGAACGTCATACGTCTTCCCCAGCTCCATCGCGTAGCGGGGATGAATGCGGATGCACTGGCGGGTCATCTTCTCGTCGCTGAAAAGAAAGAGGTCGTCTTTGATCTTCAGCCCGGTCACTTTCGAGAAGAGGATCGAATCGCCACGAGCTCCCTGAATAATGAGATTCGGTCCGACAAATTTGCCGAACCGTCTACTCACTGTGAACCGTTCAATTGGAAATGCTGGTAAGTTTTGGTCGAGCTTGATCAGTGCCGTGGTCATCGGCAGCTGCTTGGTCATGGGAACGTCGGGCTTGAAGGCGGCGGCGGGAAGAATTCGTCTTCGCCATCATCGCCACCATCGTCACTGCTGTCGTCATCATCACTCTGCCCCGGCAGGTTGTCCGTAGCGGCGGCTCCGCCACCAACCACAACGACGACTGCGCCACCAACGGCGGCCGCAGAAACGGCAGCCGAACTACCGACCGTCGAACCCCAAAAGCGCCAGAAAAAGCCCTTATCGTCTTCGTCCTCTTCAGGCATCGTCGGATCAAACACTTGTCCGGTTTCCGCCTGCATCATCGGCATACCCATGACGAAAGAACCGTTCTTGGGAACAAAAGTCACGGCATCGTTCGCACCGACAACAGCGATCTGCTCGCCATTGCTTGTAACGGCCACTGGCTGGTTAAGCGACCACACCATAACGGCATCGCCATCGCGCTTTACCGCGAGAGCCCGCTGTGCTGCGTCAGTGTCATGGGGAAGCGTCGAAAGCTCAAGACCACCGACCTGAAGGTCAACGTCGTCGCGGTTAAGCGACACGGCCATCGCGCCTTCTTCCAACTCGATTGAATTGACGTCGCGAACATTCGCTCGCGACGCGCCGCCCAACATGAGCGAACCCATCTCCGACTGCATCAGGACCGGCTCAATGCCGGACTCCATGATGTCGCCCGTCGCGACGAGTGTGGAAACGCCGCTCTGAACCTCAATGCCGCCGAGGCGAAAATCGCTGGCTGACTCGGCAAGCCCGACCTTCCCGGCCATCGCCGGGACGCCGATCAGGCAGGAGAAAACGAGAGTGGTCAGTAGTCTTTTCATCATACGATCAAGCCTCTATGCTTCGTGCCGCAGTGTCGAGTGTTTTTGCCATAGAGCCTATTGGCGCTCGGCAAGAGTGATGCTCGGATTGAAGCGCCCGTAAACGTCCGCCTCAACTTGCCCATTGGTCGACTGATACAGCTTGTCGAGAACCGAGTCGACAAACCGTTCCAGACTAAGCCGATCGGTCTCGCCCGGCTCGCCGCTCAGAATCTCATCAATCGTAGACGCGAAGGCAGTGCTCCCGCCTCGGCGAACCGATTCGCCGCCGGTCGGGTTTGGCACCAGAACAGCCCACCGGGCGGGCAATTCAGGCAGACGGTCATCGAGTTCGTCGCCGCCCTCACCAGTCCAATCGATGTCCATCAGCAGTAGCACCTCATCGGTCGCGAGCGCCTGGTCGAGTTGCCCCACGAACTCGGGAAGTGTCAGCGAACCGTCGCCGATTTCCAAGGTATCCCAATTGCCCGTCGTGCCGAGGTAAACAATCGCAAGTTCGTTCGCAAGCGGACGCCGCGCGAAGGTTCGGATCGCGCGCTCGACGCCGTCGCTGTCGATGGCATCCCTCGATATCGAGTAAATCGAATCCTGAGAAATCTGGCCAACAAGCGGATCAGCGAACGTGGCCCCGAGTTGATCCACCGCCGTTCGAGCCGACTGATCGCCAAGAAGCAAAGCGTAGCGCTGCTCGGGGAAGAGCCGAGTCGGCACTCTCACCAGATTTAGCGATGCGTCGGTCTCGTTGCCACGATGGTCCGTCACGACTGCGTGGAGCACGTTTCTGCCCATCTTGAGGTTTGCCTGAATCTCGCGCGTCGCAATGTTAAGTGGCGCCTCTCGAATGTCCTGGTAGAGAAGGCGAACTCCAGGATCAAGCGGCTCGCCGTTGAGGCTGAGCGAAAGCGTGCGCATTCCACCCGGGGCGGCAACGCTCCACCGAACCGCAACAGACTCGCCGCGTACAACCGAACCCTCGGCGGGAGAAACGAACTGGAATGTCGGGGGCGAACCGCGCTTCTGGAACTCCGCTTCGCGCTGCTCGCTCGCGATGATCCGATCGCCATTCTCCTTCAGCTGAACCCAATAATCCGAGTCCGCTTCAGGCTCGTTGGTCCAAACGTCATCGATGAACTCGTCCCACATGATCTGATTCTCACCGTCGAGATCAGTAATTCGCATCTTGTTGAAATATCGCGTGTAGATCATCCTGCCAGTGTTTTTGGCGACGGTGATCGGTGCGGAGATTGGCTCGCCAGTGTAGCCGTCAAGGAGTGTGATGTCCGCCTCTAGCTCCCACTTGCGCGTCTGGTAGGGAATCCCCAATTCGTGAAGAATGTCGCCGATAA
>JAUIJJ010000361.1 GCA_030431385.1 bacterium
CTCGCAGGTTCCGTAGATCAGCATGCAAGATTGATGACGGGAGGTTTGAAAGTAGGTGCCGATATTACTCACAAGGCCGAGCCTTTCCTGAAGGCGGTTCTTGAGGCGAGAGGTGCGCCCATCGCTAAGGAGCGTCGCGGCGAAATCGCTGACGGCGATCTCTCTCGGATCGGTAGACGCGTGCCCGGGGAAAGCGAGAATGAAATAGGCTTCGTTCCACTTGCCGGGAAGTTCCTCGTCGCCGGGGTTTCGATAGGTAGTCGGTGGAACCTGTTCGCGCCAGGGATTCAGTTTCAAATTCGATTCGCCGAAGAGCTCCTGCGTCCGTTGCTTTACATGGTTCGGGTCGACGTTTCCAACGATATTGAGATACATGTTATCGGGTGTATAGAACCGGCGATAGTGTTCGGCCAGTTGATCCCTTGTGATCGTTGACACTGATTCTTTTGTGCCGATGACTGTGTGTGTGTAGGGACCGGTTTCGTACATTGAGGGCATTGCGTGGTCGAACAAGTATCCGAATGGGCTGTCGAGCTTTCGGCGGATTTCTTCGATGATCACCTGGCGTTCGCTGTCGACTTCGTCCGGGTCGAGGGAGCTGTTCATCATCACATCGGCGAAGTCTTCAATGACTCTGTCAAAGTGTTCAGACGGCACGGTGACGTAATAGTGTGTGTAGTCGGTGCTGGTTGCTGCGTTCAGGTAGCCACCGATTTCTTCGATGCGCCTGTCGTATTCGCCGACTGCGAGGCGTTCGGTGCCTTTGAATAGCATGTGTTCGAGGTAGTGGCTGATGCCGGCGATCTCGGGCAATTCGTCGCCGCTACCGACGCGAACCCACATGTCCATGGTGACGAGCGCGATGGTCGGGTTGTGCTGAACGGAGAGGGTTAATCCGTTGGGGAGCGTTGTGTCATACACTGTTGAGTGTCTTCCTTCGCGTTGTGATGGAGTGGGTAGGATTGCGCAGCCGCTGAAGAGTAAGAGTGCAGCGAAGAGCAGGAAAGTGACGCGTCGATGCGGCGTAGAATTATCCATCACCCTGCGTCAGTCGCGCCAGTTCATCGATGAGTCGGTCGGTGACTTCCTCGACCGCGAGGTCTTCGGTATCGATGATGATGTCTGCTTCGAGGTAGAACTGCTCGCGTTCGTCCAGAAGGGTCTGAAGCCTTTCCTTGGGGTTTTCGACGCCGTTGAGAAGTGGCCTGTCGTTGGCGTTTTTGATGCGCTGGTAGAGCTCGTGGGCGGAGGCCTTGAGATAGACGGTGAGCCCGATGCGTCCGAGAAGCGCACGGTTTTGGGCGTTCATAATCGCCCCGCCGCCGGTGGCGATCACCTGCCCCATCTTGGCACCGACGTCGGTGATGACCTCGCACTCGATGCGACGGAATTCTTTCTCGCCGTCCTGCTGAAAGATTTCGGGAATCGATTTGCCGGCGCGTTCGATGATCAGGTCGTCGGTGTCGATAAAATCGTATCCGATGGTGTCTGCGAGTGCTTCTCCCACAGCCGTCTTTCCGGCTCCCATGAGTCCAAAGAGTGTGACGCAGCGGCTAGACATTTGAAGGCCTCCAGTGGGATTGCATATCAGCGGTGTTCCAGAAACTCGGCGAGCGCCGTGCGCATTGCGCTTCGTTCGATGCGGCGTTCAAACCAAAACTCAAGGGAAGCGGCTCCCTGCTCGATCAACATGGCAAGGCCGTCCACGGCCCGCAATCCTTTCGCGCGGGAGGCGGCGAGGAACGGAGTTTGCATCGGAGCGTAGACCGCCTCAAGCACGAAGCAACTGGCGGGGAGGAGCGAGGGGTCGATTGGGGTCTCGGTGTTGCCTTTGAGGCCGAGGCTCGTCATCTGAAGAACGGCGTCGATTCCGGTCCAATCGCGTGCGGCCGCGAGCGATCCGGCTTCCCATTGAACGGAGTCCGGGAACGCATCGGAGCGTTGGAACTCCTCGGTTATTGCCCGAGCCTTCTCCGCAGTCCGATTCAGGACGGTGACTTTGCGGGCACCGGCGAGTGCGCACGCGGCGGCTGCGCTTCGCCCCGCGCCTCCAGCACCCAGGACCACGACGGCCGCGCCCTCGAATTGCAGTCCGGCGTCGATGAGGGGCTGCGTCACGCCGACCACGTCGGTGTTGTGGCCGATGATCTTACCTTCACTGGTGAACTTAATCGTGTTTACCGCGCCGACTGCCCTGGCGAGGGGCGTCAATTCGTCCATCAGCTCGACCACGCCAAGCTTGTGCGGGATTGTGACGTTCAAGCCGAGATAGCCGACGGCGCGAAGGCCGCGCACAGCCTCGTGAAGATTTTCGACTTCCACAGGCAACGCCGCATAGATGGCGTCGATCCCGGAATCCGCGAGAGCGGCGTTGTGCATGATCGGCGATAGAGAGTGATCCACTGGCCACCCGATCAGCCCGAGCACTTTGGTCTTTGAGGTGATCAACGATGTGGTTCCCTGAACTTCGAGTTGATGTCGATAGAGTGCAAATCATGCGCCATTGAGAGCAAATCAGCTTGCCGCTTCGCGGGGGCAATTTCTTTCCTTTAGGAAACGAATCTAGGGAATGACCCCATGCCTAAGCAAGTCCTCTCGATCAATGACCTTTTCAAGATCCGCGCGATCCTTTCGATCCATGTCGCGCCGGATGGTGCCCACGCCGTGGCAGTTGTTCAGAATGCGAACGTCGAAGAGCAACGCAACGAAACGGCGCTGTGGCTGTGGAGTCGCGAAGGTGGCACCTTCCGGAAGTTCACACGCGGCCCATCGGATCGGATGCCCTGTTGGCTCGACAATGAAACTGTCTGCTTCGCTTCGGGAAAGCGCGAGGAAGAGGAGAAGCAGGAGAAGGTTCTGCGCAAGAGCCGACTATACACCATTTCGCTCAGGGGCGGCGAGCCGATGCTTCGCGCGACTTTGGACGGCGCGGTGTTCGAGGTCTCTCCTTCACCGAATGGGAAGCATCTGGCGCTTGCGTACTCGCCGCATCCCAAAGCTAGCCCGGCGCAGTTGAAGGTCTGGGAGAAGGCACCCCGGCCGCTCCAGTCTCATCGCTTTCGCCTTCGCATGGACGGCATGGGGGACATACCGGATCACCTGCCGGGGGTGTACGTTCTCTCCACTACGGGTGAGTCGTGGAAGAAGCCGAAGGTCGTATCGAACGATTCGGAGCTGTGGTTCGGAGATATCAAGTGGGCACCTGATGGCGGGAAGCTCTTCTTCACGGGCAGCGAGATTGACCTGAAAATGGAGTCGCTGCGGCTGTTCGTTTCCACGCTGAAAGGGAGTCGGCACGAGCTCGCGATACCCGATGGTCACGTCTCAGCCTACGCGGTTTCGCCTGACGGGAAACGCATCGCGGTTTGCGGAAACGAGGACGCCGCGACCGGTAGTTTCAAGGCAGTTCCACTTTGTGTACGCAGCACTAACCCGAAAGACAAGAAATGGGAAGTCGTCGCGAGCAACATCGGTAACTTCGGAGAACAACGGGTGCTTTCGGACATCTCGCCGATGGCTGGTGGGATGATCGTTTGGGAAGATGATGATTCGATTCTGACGTTTTGCTCGATACGCGGCGACTCGCAACTGCTCCGCGTGAGGCTCGATGGCTCCCTCCAGCATCTCTCGCCGGAGGTCGGGCAGGCGTGTTGTTTCGACGCGTCAGGCGGGACTATTCTGTATGCATACGCCGACCCGACGCGACTGCCCGAATTGTATCAAGTCGGCCGCAACAAGCCGGTTAGCAAGATGAACAACAGCGTCTCTAATCGGTTCGATGTCTCGCCGGAGAGTTGGTTTACGGAAAC
>JAUIJJ010000362.1 GCA_030431385.1 bacterium
GTCGAACACCGGTCATCTCTTGGAAATCGCGGCCCAGAACGTGCCTGCCTATCACATCTGCGACGGCGACGAGATCATTTCGCTCGACGTGATTCGCCACCAACCAGAGGGCAGCAAGACCACCGTCGAGTCCGCCGAATGGCTTGCCGACGGTCCCGTCACCATTGGAGTTACCGCTGGGGCGAGTACCCCAAATCGCGCCATCGGAGAGGCCATCTCGCGCTTGGCGCAGCTGCGCGGCGTCGATCTACCTATCGCAACCTGATCGTCGGCGGGCACATTCTGCTGGACGCATCCACACCATCCACCAAAGCTTTCGGTCCAAACCGAATTCAAGGAATGACCCTATGAGTGGCGTAAAAACCCGAGACCAGATCACGTCGGATATGACGTGGGATTCCGAATCCGTCTACGCGACGCCTGAGGCCTGGGAAGTTGATTTCAAAAGGCTCCCAGCGCTTCTGGAGCCTGTCGTCGAGATGAAAGGGAAGCTGACCACCGCAGAGAACGTCGCGGAAGTCTTCCGTCGCGAGGACGCGTTGAGCCTCACCCTCGAGAAGCTCCACCTCTATGCACACATGCTGGAGGATCAGGACACTCAGGTCGGCGAGAATCAGGCGCGGATGGGCCGGCTCAAGTCGCAGTTCGCGAAGATCAGTGGTCAGATCGCATGGATCAGCCCCGAGATCCTCACGCAATCGGAGGAGACACTCAACGCGTGGGCAAACGATCCGGCGCTCGCCGCCTTCAAGCGCAGCATGACGCTGCTCATTCGCAACAAGCCGCACATGCTTTCTAGCGAAGAAGAGACGCTTCTCGGCCTCGCCAGCGACGCGCTGAGCACGCCCTACCAGACGTTTAGTGTCCTTACGAATGCGGACATGACCTTCGATCCTGCCGTCGATGCACAGGGCAAGGAACACGAGGTCACCAACGGCTCGTACTCGGTACTGCTTCAGGAGAGCGATCGCCAGCTCCGCGAGAGCGCATTTTCGTCGATCTACAAGGGATACGGCGAACACGAGAACGGGTTGACGGCGCTGCTGGCCGGCTCGACCAAGCACCACGCCTTCGAGGCACAGGTTCGCAAGCACAACGATTCGCTCGATGCCTCGCTCTTCACCGACAACATTCCGCGCGAGGTTTACCTGTCGCTGATCGAAGCCGTGCACGACGCGCTTCCGGCGTTCTACGAGTATGTTGATCTTCGGTCGCGTCAACTCGGGTTGGAAGGCTCGATTAACATGTGGGACTTCCACGTTCCCATCGTGCCCGAGTTTCAGTTGGAAGTCGGTTGGCGCGAGTGCCGTGAGTGGCTGGAAGAAGCGTTCAAGCCCCTCGGCGGCGAGTACATGAAGGGCGTGGTCGAATCGTTCAGCGCCCGCTGGTACGATGTCTTCGAGAACAAAGGAAAACGCAGCGGCGCGTACTCGACCGGCGCTTACGGCGAGAAGCCGTTTATGCTCCTAAACTACCACGGCACGCTCGACGACGTCTTCACCGTGGCTCACGAACTTGGCCACTCGATGCACACGTACTTGAGCCAGTCTCACCAGTCCTATCGCGAAGCCGGTTACCCCATCTTCCTGGCCGAAATCGCGAGCACGACGAACGAGGCGTTGCTTCATCACTACCTCATGCAGACCAAGGAGGATTCGCAGATTCGCGCGTTCCTTCTCAACCACCTGTGCGATTCGTTCAAGGGCACGATGTTCCGCCAGACGATGTTTGCGGAGTTCGAGTTGGAGATTCACAAGCGAGTCGAGAACGGCGAAGCGCTCACCGCCGATTCGCTCAAGGAGTACTACTACGAGTTGAACAAGAAGTACTACGGACCGAACGTGGACGCGGACGAGCGCATTGGCGTCGAGTTTTCCCGCATCCCGCACTTCTACTACAACTTCTACGTTTACAAGTACGCGACGGGTTTCGCCGCTGCGCAGATCTTCGCGCAGCAGGTGCTTTCCGGGGAAGAGGGCCGCGACCGCTACCTCGGCTTCCTCAAGTCCGGCGGCAGCAAGGACCCGCTCGACACCGTGCGCGAGGCGGGCGTCGATCTCTCCAACCCGGCCGTCATCCGGAAGGCATTCGAAACCTTCAAGGTATCGGTCAAGGAACTGAGCGACCTGCTTCAGCCCGTCGGTTAATCCCGCTCAACGATAACGAAAAGAACCCGGCTCGTGGTCGAGCCGGGTTCTTTGTTTTTACCTCATCTAGCTTACTTGTTCTTGGCGATGACCCATATGGCATGGATCACACCGGGAAAGTAGCCCAGAATCGTGAGTACGATGTTGAGCCAGAAGTGCATGCCGATGCCGACCTGAAGGAACACGCCCAGCGGCGGCAGTAGAATCGACAAGATGATCTTAAGAATTTCCATTGGAGCCCCCTGAATTGTAGTGCTTACGATGTTATTCTGATCATGCACCAGAGAGGCTCAAATTGTCAACGGTGATCGGGTGATCAGCCGCAGCCGAGACCATGTAAAACTGCGCAGCGGCAGTAGTCTGTCTATCGTTGCGCTCTCTTGGCGAGGAGTGGACGATAACGTCGAAGTTGGAGAGAACTTGCCTCGGGGAACCGCGTTGACACCGGGAGCTTCCCCTTCAGAATTTCTGATGCCAATTCTGGCGGACGAGAACGAGTGGAGAACTAGACCGAAATGCCTCTTAATTTTCGCGCCCTCTTCGAGGGTGCCATCAAGAATCAAGCTTCAGACATTCACATCATGGAAGGCGTCCAGCCTTACTTCCGTATCCGTGGCGACCTGAAGCGCGTCGAGAGCCCGCCCCTCTCTCAGGAAGATATGCGCCAGTTCTTGAAGCGAACTACCACTGCGACTTTTCCTACGAAATCCCCAACGTCGCCCGCTTCCGTGTGGTTGTCTACTTCCAGACCGGCAAGCTCTGCGGCACGCTCCGCTCGATTCCCATGAGCATCCCGACCATCGAGCAATTGAAACTCGACGACACGATTGCAGGGATCGCTGCTAACCACCGTGGAATGGTGCTCGTCACGGGCATTACCGGCTCGGGCAAATCGACGACCCTCGCCGCGATGATCGATCACATCAACAGCAAGGAATCCCGAAGGATCATCACCATCGAGGATCCCATCGAATTCAGGTACACCAATATCAAATCACTCATCAGTCAGCGCGAGGTAGGAAGCGATGTCGGCAACTTCGCCGAGGCGCTCCGATCTGCGCTCCGTGCCGACCCGGACGTGATCCTCGTCGGCGAAATGCGCGACGTGGAAACGATCCGAATCGCCATCAAGGCGACGGAAACCGGTCACCTTGTATTCTCGACGCTTCACACGCGCGGCGCGGTTCACACGATTCAGCGTATCCTCGGCAACTTCGAGCAGAGCGAGCACGACACACTGCGCGACCAGCTATCGCTCAACCTGCTCGCCGCTATCACGCAGCGCCTCGTCAAGACGCAGGATGGCAAGGGCCGTCGCGCCGCCATGGAGATCATGGTCAACAACGGCGTCGTCGCCAAGCTGATGAAGGAAAACAGAATCTCCGATATCAACGGCGTGATGACCACGCGCGAGGACGGCATGCGCACGATGGACCAAGCGCTCGCTGACCTGATCAAGTCGAAAGACATCACTCTCGACGAAGCGCACCAGCACTGCAACGATCTCTACGCGCTGAAACGCTTCGTGAAGGGTATCTCCTCCTCTGGCGACCGTGGCGGTATCATCGGCTAGCGGTAGGGTTCACTGGCCGCGTCGGCTTCTGGAAAGCATTGGACTAAAACGAACACCACCCGG
>JAUIJJ010000015.1 GCA_030431385.1 bacterium
AGGCAAAGCTGGAAAGCGCGGAGGATTCAGGCGGTGTACTTCAGCGGTCTCATTCGGAGTTGATCGACGATTCACTCAAAGATCCTCACTATCAACGGGTTCGAGATCAAGACTCGTAACGACTCTGATCTGGGACCCGCGGGATGAATCTGGAAATAGCTTGGGATTATACGATATGAAATCGCCAGTTCGTAAGTAATCCTTCCACCGAAACGGCGCCCTCTTCAGACCAACGACGTGCGGAAGGTGCAACTTCTCGCAGCTTTGGTCCAAGATAGTAAGGCTTCCCTGTGCTTTAACAAGCAGCCCTTTTTCCAATTGCACTGTGACTGATCGGCAGTGGCAATCTAGCAATTCACCGTAACTGATCTTTGATCTATCAATTTGACTGAGATAAGTGCTGCTCTCGACGAATTGTACGACGTTCGGTGGTAGTTCGCCCTTCTCAGTAACTGGGACTACTGGCTTTTCGAGACCCAGGGGCTGTGTTTCTCCCCACTCAACAATATATTCGCTATATCTACAGTCAGAGTCCATTAGAGTGACAATGAATCCAAGCCCTCTCTTGCTCCGGACTCCACTTATCAGTCTGAACTCGGGTGAAACTACACGGAATTGACTGATGGTGGACTCTAAGGTTTCGAACAGCAAATCAGGACTCGAATCGTTCCGGTTCTCTTCAAAGCACCCATGTTTTAGCCATGGCCAACCCAACTCGTTTACCCAAAGTGATCCGCCGTTGTGACGGATAAAGAATACACTCATTCCACAAATTGGACAAGAAGTCGGTCTGCAAAAATCATTCTCAGCGATTCTGATGACTCCGGAGTATCCAGACGCTCTAGTCCCCATGTGTCCTTCACCACCCCAGCCACAGCGGCAGCCAGATGGATGATTGAATGCGTTACACACCGGCGTTCTCTCCTCCCAAATCATCCACAATCCAATGCAGCAGGCCTGCTGTTTGCTTTTCCAACGCATGGCCATTCACCACTGAGATACTGAGGCACGGAGACGTTGGGTTCAAGCAGTGGTTCACACGACCCTCCAGAGGATTCCATCTTTGTGTAAAAACGGGGACAGGATACCTTTTTCTTGCGCCACTGCATGTGCTCCTCAAGCTACCATTTGTCGTCAACACACTTAATGTCAGGGACCTACTTCCATGGCTCGCCGTGCGCGTGTTGTTATTCCATGTGCCGCTCACCATGTGGCCCATCGCGGCAATCGCCGTCAACCGATCATCATTGAGGAGGGGCATCAGGAGGTTTACCGCTTTTGCCTGCGATCGCACCTGCGGGCGGCGCATTGCGAGCTGTGGTGGTTCCCTCCCCATCGATCTAAACCTCATTCAGGGCCGGTAGAGGAGTGTGAGGGTACCAGAGCCCTTAGCCGAAGTGGAGCCGTCCTCGGGGCGGCGGACCAGTCGGACTTGGGGATCGGGGAATAAAGTATCCTGCCCTGTTTTGTTTAGGTGGGTAGCATCAGTGTTCATCTGTGTGAATCTGTGGTTCATGCATTTCGCGATCCCAGCGGAGCCTATCTGAGTTAATCTGTGGTAGAGTTTTGTCGTCGCTTGACCGGGTCGAGGACCCTGCCTCACATTGATCCCATGAGCACACGGAAGAGTTCTGCCATCATTATGGGGATCGACCCGGGGCTGGCAAGCACCGGGGTGGGCGTGATCGAGCGCGTTGGCTCCACCGACACCATGCGGCTGCTCGCAAGTGCCCACGTCACCACCCACGAACGGCAAGGCATGCCCGAGCGTTTGGCGAAGATTCACGACCTCGTCCGCGAAACCATCGAGCGTTGGCGGCCGGGAATCGTTGCTATCGAATCGGTGTTTTTTGCGAAGAACGTAAAGAGCGCCGTGCTCATGTCTCACGGCAGGGGAGCCGCAATCCTCGCCGCCCACATGGCCGGCATCGAGCTATGCGAATACTCTCCCCTCGAGATCAAACAATCCGTCGTCGGGAAGGGCCGCGCCAGCAAGGACCAAGTCAAGAAGCTCGTGGAAATCCTACTTAAGCTCGACGTCGTACCCGCCAGCGACCACGAAACCGACGCCATCGCTTGCGCGATCTGCCATGTTTTCAGGGAGAAAATGCGAACCGGTGGAAGAGCCACGGCCGCCGGTCCGGCAACCTCAAGCCCCACCGACCAGAGACGGCAGGATCAGCGGAAAGCGCTGCTGGCGTTGAGCATGGGAGCGAAGCGGGGGAGGAAGAAGAGGCGATAGAAATCACGCCCGAGACCAGCGCGGAAGACTGAACGGCACCAAAAACGGCCACCCCTCAGCCCCCCGCGACCTGGCAGTCACAGTCACCAGGACCGTGCTCAGGTGTGCTCTCTGATACCAAGATCTTCCGCCTCCTTGCGCGCCTTCACAACCTGACGGCTGCGAGCGCCGAGTGCGCGGGCTGCCGGGTTGGGAACGTAACCGATGCGCTGGATCGTCTCCAGAATCAGCTTCTTCGTCTTGTCATTGATCTTCGGGCTGTCATTGATCGCGAGTGAAACCGTCGAGCGGCTGTATCCCGTGATCCGAGCTACGTCGCGAATCGTCAACCCGCCCTCATTCTTAAGCCTGGCCATGAACTTGTTCCTTTCGGATGCTAAATTAAGATCGCTTGAAACCCCTCCTCGGGGGCCTGATGCAATGGTTTGTAGAGGGAAAACCGTGCCAAAGGAGGGCAAGACCCGCCCAAAAGGCGTTTTTCCGCTCCAATAGTGCGCAGAACGCCAGTTGCGCAAAGGATTGCACGCCATGCAAAACCTCTATGCAATTTGCACGAGTGTTTGCATGGCTCTTTTTGATCAGAAAGGGCGACCCGGGCCGCTCCAAATCCCTGTTCAATGGTCCAAATGGGACATTTACACGAGTAAGCACCTTCCCAAAATGCGCCACTTCGTCGCGCTCCTGTGCCAAATACGGCCCCTCACCACTCTACTACTCTGTGCATCTTGCATGAACGACTTTTCCCCGTCGCGCTCCCACAACCCCAAACAACGATGCAACCGAACTCGCACCTTGATTCCCGCTCCGTTTTACGGCATCTCAACAGTAACCAAACCGCGCCTCAAATCCTTGCACGGCTCCAAAGAACGGCGAGTCCGCACCCCATGAGCGAGTACCCACAGCCGCCCGCCCCGCCCGACGACCAGCCCCCCATTCGCGGGCCCCACCTCCGCGAAGAACCTGTCGGCGTTTATTACCAATCCAATCGACCGAGGGTCGAAGTCCGCGATGCGGACATCTACGTACCTCGCTTCCTCAGCGCCGGGTTCTTCACCTTCATCTTCGGCTTCATTCGTCAACCGGGAGAAAATCCCGTCTTCCTGAGGGAAATCCGGCGAAACCGCAGGCGCTTCGGCTGGCTCAGCCACTACCCCGTCGCCTTCGGCGTCGTGCTCGGAGTTCTCCTGACGCTCATGGCCGTCCCGGCCGCAACCGCCCTCGGCGGCGCCAACCATGTCCTCGTTCTCTCCGTCATCATACCGGGCTATTTCCTGCCCGGCGCCCTCGGCGGGCTCATTGCCTTCTTCATGTCGCTGAGCGGAAGTCAGGAACTCACCAACCGGGCCATGCTCGACGAACTCGCCGTCACTCCACTCCGCCCCCAGGAGATCGTTTTCGGTGGCCTTACCGGTGGACTCGCCCCGCTCAGCCTCTTCGTCGCGCCCCTCGTTCCCGCCTACGGCCTCATCACCATCTACGCCTCTGCCGCCAACCCGATCGCCTTCGTCCTTAGCGCACTCAGCGGAGTCGGCATGGCGATTTGGTTCTGGCCCAACGTCTTCGCCTCCATGCTCTGCGCCGCAGCCATCGCCTCCACCGTCAGCTTCGGACAGGTCAACTACCGCGCCGCCCTGCAAAAGAGCCTCCTCACCTGGGTCGCCGTCTCCGTCGTCGTCTTCGTTCCCATCTACGCCGGGTTGCTCAATGCCGGACACCTCTTCTTTCTCGTCGGCGCACCCGTCATCATCATCGCCAAACTCCTCGTCGCCGGAGCGTTTCTCAACCACATGGCCTGGCGCCTCGCCCACGAACAACACCGCGAATCCTGACCGCGCCTAACCCTTGGTCGGATCGCCGGCGGCCCGCCGACAGTCAATACACCTTCCGCCACAATAGAGAGCTCACCCCTCCCTAACAAACCTCCCGCCGCCCCCAACCCTCCGAACCGGAAGGGCCCCGCCCACCTTAGCAATTGCGTGCGTCCGCTGCTCCGCAGTAGTCCTCCGACCGTCGGCGGGGGACCCATCGCAAACCTTCTCCCGCCTCCCTAGTCCATTATCTGGACCCACAGAAACGTCCCGAACAGTGGAGAGACCAGTGACGCAAGCCGCCGCCAAAACGAGCCCCGAAGACCACACCGGGTCGACTCGCAAGCGCCTTCAGGAAAAGAAGCAGAAAAACGCCGAGATCGAAGAGCACCATCCCGGCTTCCTCATGCGCGCACGTGGCTACCTCGACGCCCTCGTCTTTGCCTACGTTCTCGCCATGTTCATCAGAACGTTCGTCTTCGAGCTCTTCATGATTCCCACCGGGTCGATGACGCCCACACTCATCGGCGACCACGCAGGCGACGTCGCCATTCTCGACTATGACGAGGACGGCATCGATGACGTGGCCTACACCTTTGCCTATGGCCGCACCCTCCAGCGCAACATGCAGATCTACCTCATGAACGAGGACGGAACCTACAAAGATCAGGTCTTTCTGCAAGACGTCCCATCCAACGTCGTCGCATCACTGCGCAATAGCAGCGAGCGTCGCAAAGACATGATTCTAGTGAACAAGTTCAGCTATTGGTTTTCCGACCCCGATCGCGGAGACATCGCCGTCTTCAAAGTGCCTCACCGCCCCGAACATGGCTCACCTTTCGACTCCAACAAACCCGTCTACATCAAACGGGTCCTCGGCCTCCCCGGCGAGACCCTCGTCTTTCCGCCCGGGCGTATCTGGGAAGCCAGCCGCGACGACCGCTACGGCACGAAGCTCGGCGGACGCGAGTTCCACGTCGAGCCATCAGTCCCGCTCGTCGACGGCGAAAAAATCACCGAGGAACGCGCCCTCCAGATCATGCACTTCCCCCACTCGCGCAGCAGCTTCCCCAGCTTCGACTTCGAACACGGCGACCGCATCGTCATCGACGAGGCCTCCGTCGCGCTCATCGGCGACAACGCTAACTCCTCCTCCGACAGCCGATATTGGGGCACCGTCCCCGAATCGAACCTCCGCGGCCAGGCCGTCCTCCGCTACTTCCCGCTCAAGTCCATGGGGTTTCTCAAATAATCAGCGGCACACCAAACCCGCAATGACACCGACCGCCGCCAGCTTCGCGGCGAATCGCCAGAAGGTTCAGCTATCATGAAAATCGTTCAGCGCAAAACACGACAGGTTAAGGTTGGAGACGTTTTGATTGGCGGAGGCGCGCCCATCAGCGTCCAGACCATGACCAAGACCGACACCCGCAACATCGACGCGACGCTCGCCCAACTCGAAGACCTCGCGAAGGCCGGCGCCGACATCGTGCGCCTCGCGTGCCCTGACCTCAAAGCTGCCGAAGCCTTCGACGAGATCGTCAAGGCGACCCCCGTTCCGCTGATCGCTGACATTCACTTCGATTGGACCATGGCCGCCCGCGTTCTCGACGCAGGCGTTCACGGCATCCGCCTCAATCCCGGAAACCTCGCCCGCAAAGACAAGCTGCCAGAGATCGTCGACCGCTGTCGCGAGCGCCGAGTCTCCATCCGCATCGGCGTCAACAACGGCTCACTTCGCATGGACCTGCGCCGCAAAGTCTTCAGCGGCGAAATGCCCACCGAAGAAGCAATGGTCGAATCCGCCCTCGACGACATCCGCCGCATCGAGGAACTCGACTACGACCAGATCAAGCTCTCCCTCAAAGCCTCCGACGTCCCCACAACCGTCAACGCCTACCGCCTCATGGCGACGCGCACAGACGTCCCCTTTCACGTCGGCCTCACCGAAGCCGGCACCGTCCGCTCCGGTACCATCAAGAGCGCGATGGCAATCGGCACCCTCGCCCTCGACGGCCTCTGCGACACCATCCGCGTCTCGCTCACCGGTGATTCCAAGGAAGAGATCTACGTCGGTCAGAAGATTCTCCAAAACGCCGGGCTGCGCAAAGGCGGCCCCAATCTGATCTCCTGCCCGAGCTGCGGCCGCGTCGAAATCGCACTCGAAAAGTGGGCGCATCTCGTCGAGGACCGCCTCCGCGAATACGCCACCGAGGACGTCTCCGTCTCCGTCATGGGCTGCGCCGTCAACGGCCCAGGCGAGGGACAGATCGCCGACTTCGGCATCGCCGGAGGCCGCGGCAAAGGCGCCGTCTATCGCCTCGGAAAAGTGGTCCGTAGCTGCCTCGAAACCGAAATGGTCGACGTTCTCTTCGAAGAGATCGACAAATGGATCGCCGCCGGCCGCCCCCGAGAAGAAGTCGACCCCACCATCTTCGAGCAAGTCATGAACGCCAAACCCATGAACGAAACCGCCGACGTCTAAAAGCGAACGAACCGGTCACCAACCTCGAAGAATCAGCTCCACGGGAGCACCCCACTGGGATCGCCGGCGGCCCGCCGGCGTACCGACTGGCACCGCTACCGAACATGACCTTCCACCCTCCCCGTTTAACTTGTTTCCTCTCACCGGCAACCGCCACGAACCATCAACACATCCGCCGGACAAATCGGCTCCGGAGGAGCCGCTGCAAGTAGCCCGGTGCAAGTGAGTGAAGGGCTGCAGCTCTGAACTCACGCAGCTCCGGGTAACAGCCACCCACCAGCGCTCCGGAGGAGCGCCTGCACCCACAAGCAAACCAGCAGTCCCACCCACCCCAAAGAAATCTGTATCCATCCACATCCATCCGTGGCTAAAAGGAAAACCCCCGCCCCCAACCTTTCCCCAACTCACCTGCCATCCTCTCCTGCTTGACAACCCCCTCTCGTTTGGGGAGGCTCGCGGGTTGGTCTGTACGAATCGCACCAGCAAAGTTCATGAAGGTAACACGTTATGTCAGAAGTCGTCGAATCAACGCCCGACAGTGCGCCCGAGCCCGCCCGAGTCAATCGGGACAGCTACGAAGTGCGCCTCCCCAGTGGCGAAAAGCGTGATGTCACCGCAGGCACTCCTGCCCGCGAACTCATCTCGAAAACATCCGGCGAAGGGTGGCCCGTCGTCGCCGTTCGCTTTAACAACAAGGTCGCTTCCCTCGACCGACCCGTCGACCGCGACGGAGAGATCGACGTCATCGACCTCTCATCGCGCGATGGCGGCCTGATCTATCGCCGTTCTCTCAACTTCCTGATGATCCGCGCCGTCCACGACATCTTCCCCAACCTCAAGGTTTACATCAATCACTCGCTCAATCGCGGGTATTACGGGGAAGTCTACAGCGAAGTCATCGAGCGCTCTGGCCCCGTCATACTTGTCCAGTCGGACATCGACCGCATCAAGGCGCGCATGAAAGAACTCGTCGCCGAAGACGTCACCTTCGAGCGTGCAGAGTACCCCATCCAGGAAGCCCGCGACATGTTCGAAGCCGCCGGCATGGATGATAAGGTCGCGCTCCTCAAGTACCGAGACGACGACGTCGTGAGCGTTTATCGCTGCGGCCCGATCATTAACCACTTCTACGGCCAGCTACTTCCCTCCGCCGGGTACATTTCGGACTTCGACCTCAAGCTCTGCGAGCCGGGTTTCGTGCTCCTTTTCCCGCCTCATGGCAAGCCCGGTCAGATGCCAGAGTACCAGCACCAGGACCGCATCTTCGCAATCTTTCAGGAATACGAACGTTGGATGCGGATTCTCGGCGTCCGCACCGTTGCCCACCTCAACGAGCTCGTCGACACCCGGAAGATCAACGAGTACACCCTCGTCGCGGAAGCCCTCCACGAAAAGAAAATCGCTAACATCGCCGACCTGATCACCAACAATCGGCTCCACCCGCGAATCATTCTGCTCAGCGGCCCGTCCTCTTCCGGGAAGACCACCACCGTCAAGAGGCTCAACATTCAGCTGCGCGTCAACGGGCTGACCCCCACCGTCGTGAACCTCGACGACTTCTTCGTCGAACGCGAAAAGACCCCCCGCGACGAAAGCGGCGAGTTCGATTTTGAGTCCTTTCAGGCCATCGACGTCCCACTCCTTCAGGACTGCATCGTGCGCTTGCTCAGCGGCGAAGAAGTCGACGTGCCCAAATTCGATTTCATTCAGGGCAAGCCCGTGAAGGGACATCGCCTCAAGCTCAAGGACGGCCAACCGTTGATCCTCGAAGGCATTCACGCCCTCAATCCCGGCCTTCTTCCAAGCGTCCCCGATGGCCTGAAGTTCAAGATCTACATCAGCCCTCTGACGCACCTGAACATCGACGATCACAACCGCATCGCCAGCAGTGACGCCCGGCTGATCCGTCGCCTCGTGCGCGACTCCCGCTACCGCGGCTACGACGCCGTCGCGACTCTTGGCCGCTGGCCCTCCGTTCGCCGTGGCGAGGAAAAGAACATCTTCCCCTATCAAGGCAACGCCGACTACATCTTCAACTCATCGCTGCCCTACGAGGTCTCGATCCTCAAGCAGTACGCGCTCCCCGTGCTTCAGGCCGTCCCGCGCGACAACCCCCTCTACTCCGAATCCGCGCGGCTCATCAAATTCATGAGCTACTTCCGCGAAATCAAACCCGATATCGTTCCCCGCCACTCGCTCCTCCGCGAGTTCATCGGCGGCTCCAGCTTCAAGTACTAGCCACTGGAGTCGAACTGCTCTTGACTTCGGGGTCAACTGAGACCCATATTGGCCTCAGTTGATCCCGAGGGGCACTACATGAGCGGCACTCCGACAAAAAGGGACCAGAATCGTGGCATTCACGGCGGGGTGGTGGAGTCGTACCTAAACCCCGTGCTCAAGCGAGGCTCGCAGAGCCGCGCACCTGACGAGTTAATCACGGTCATCGCCGAGGGATTCGCGACCGCCGAACTGGTGAAGTTACAGACTACTCTGCGGCTAACGCTCGTCGAGGCGACGCGTCTGGTCGGCATTTCGAAGGCCACGTTCCTTCGTCGGCAGGCAGAGGGAAAAAAACTCGATCCCGATACATCGGACAAGATCGTTCGGTTTGCCAGGTTGCTGCACACCGCGATTTCCGTGCTGGGGTCGGAATCCAATGCGGTCGCGTGGCTGACGCATCCCCAGTATGGCCTCTCCGAAGAGGTCCCGATTCACTACGCGCAAACGGAAGTCGGCGCCCGCGAGGTTGAAGACCTGCTCATGCGGATCGCCCACGGCGTTTTCTCCTAATGCCTGACGGATGGCGCATAGTCCGGAAGAAATTCTCTGCGGATGCGTTTAACGGAAAGGGCGCGTCGGATTACGGCGGGCGCTGGAACTTTCCCGGGACCCGACTCGTCTACACGGCCGAGCACTTATCCCTCGCGGCGCTGGAGATGCTCGTCCACCTGAGGCAGGTTGACCACGTGGGCTTTGTTTGCTTCAGGGCCAAGTTCGGCGAGGAGATCATCGAGCGCGTCAGTCGGCAAAGTTTGGGAAAGGACTGGCGGCGCGAGCCTGCGTCACCGCTGACGAAGGACATCGGTACGACATGGGCGGAGGATCTCAGGACAGCCGTGCTCGAAGTGCCGAGCGCAGTGATCCCTCGCGAGCGGAATTACCTCATCAATCCGCTTCACCGGGACTTCGCGAAAATCGCGATTGATGACTCTGAAGTGTTTCTCTTCGATAACCGCCTCAACCGCTAACGGGGTTTAAGCCGTCTCGCGGTCGCGGATGACTTCCGAGCCGTTTTCGCTCTCGTTGATGCGGCGCACGCGCGCGCTGCTTGCAGCGCCGTTTTTGTGGTAAACGGTCACATACATCGGAGGGATATTCATCGCGCACCACGAGCTGTCAATCCGGTCGAAGTGTTCGCCGAAGCGCTTCAGCTCGTTCGTAATCTGATAGATGATAAAATCCCCGCCGGGCTTTAGGCACTGGTAGTTCGCGTCCATGATGCCCTGCTTCTTGTCCTTGTCCATCGTGCTGAAGGGGATGCCGGAGAAGATGTAATCGAAGGCCTCGATGCCGCGCTCTTCGGCGATGAGGGGAAGCTTTTCGCAGTCGTCACAAATCACCTCGACGCGCTTGTCATCGGCGAACTGCTTGCGGTTGTACTCGGCCAATTCGGGATCCAGTTCAAACAGGAGCAGCCGACTGTCCTTGTGCGCGCGCTTCAGCAGCGCGCGCGTGTGGACGCCCTCGCCGGGGCCATATTCCGCGATGATCCTCGGGGCGCTATGGTCCATCGTGGCCATCACCCTGTTCACCAACATTGGCGAGCTAGGAATGATCGAAGCAACTCGGGTCGGTTCCTTGATGAACCTTTTCAGAAAAATCATCGACATCTGTGGATCCAGTTTCCTGATACAAAAATCTGTGCTTACCGGTGCCCTGCTGCCGGCAGCCGCCAGTCTCATTCCCGGTGCGTCTGAAATCTCTGCCCAAGGAACCCGCCGGGAGTCAACCCACGTCCTTTGACAGCACCTCAGAAATCCAAGGGCGAAGTTGCGCGCCGAGGGTGGCCAATTGTGCTCTCCTTGACCTCCCCAACTGTTTCTGGCTTCCTCAATCATGCCAGATTCGTCCGGGATAAACGGCTGGCACTGCACAATATACGCCCGAACGCAGACTTCCTTTCATTGTTTCTTTCCATGAGGCACGACAGGTGCCTCCGATATCCATTCGATCACAACCAATACAGGAGATCGCTATGACTATGAAGAGCACCGACGACGAGCGGCCCGGGTCATCCCGCCACTCGCGTCGCTCCTTTCTGAAGGGGGTAGGTCTCGCTGCCGGCGCCGTCGCGGTTGTCCCAGGCGTTTCCCCCGCCCAGCAGCAACCCACCGACCCCCCAGGTCTCAAAACATTTGGTTCCGCCAAGCAGGAAATCACACTCAGCATCAACGGCGCGAAGCAGAAGGTCGAAGTCGAGCCTCGCACCACGCTCCTCGAGGCTCTCCGCGCCAACCTAAACCTGACCGGCACCAAAGAAGTCTGCGACCGGGGCTCCTGCGGAGCATGCTCCGTCCTCCTCGACGGCGAGACAATCTGCGCCTGCATGATGCTAGCCATCGACGCAATCGGTCGCGAAGTCGTCACGATCGAGGGAATCGCCAAAGACCCCAAATACGCGAAGCTGATCGACAGCTACTGCGAGCACGACGCCGCCCAATGCGGATTCTGCATCCCGGGATTCGTCGTCAGGTCAGCGGAGATGCTCGACAATAACCCCACTCCGAGCCCTGAAGAAATCAAGGAAGGGCTCTCCGGGAACATCTGTCGCTGCGGTACTTACGTCAAAATCTTTGAAGCTGTTTCCGCAGCCAAAGGACGAGACATATGGTAGCCAACAACAACGTCGCCATGGAGAACACCCTCCCGCGCCCCGACGTCCGCGAGAAGGTCACTGGTGCGGCACGATATACAGCCGACCAGTTCCCCGGAAACGTCATCTACGCGCGCTACATCAGGTTCCCCTTCGCTCAGGGTAAGATCGCGAGTGCAAAGCTCGACCGTGCCCGCAAAGTCCCCGGCGTCCTCGAACTCGAACTCGATACCGACACCGAGTACCAGTACTGCGGCCATCGCATGGGCCACGTCGTCGCCGAATCCAGCGACGCGATCTACGACGCCATCGCAGCTCTCAACATCAAGTACGACATCGAGAAGGGGCGCAACGATCCCAAGAAATTCTACGACGGACCTCCCGAGCCCAGTGCCGACGAAGCACAACAGCTCAGCGAAATCTACGACAAAGCCGACGTCGTCGTCGAATCATCCTACGAAACCCAAATCCAAACCCACAGCTCCCTCGAAACCCACTGCTGCGTCGTCGACCACAAGGGCGACAGCGCCGACGTCTGGGCGAGCACCCAGGCCGTCTCCGGCTACTACGGCGGCATGCGCGGAATCACCGGGCTGAAGGACTCCACGCTCACGATCCACAGCGAATTCGTCGGCGGCGGCTTCGGCTCCAAGTTCGGCCCCGGCCCCGAAGGTCGCCTCGCCGCTGACAGCTCCAAGAAGTACGGCCGCCCCTGCCGCGCCGTCCTCGACCGCCGCGAAGAGCACCTCGACACCGGCAATCGTCCCGGTTCGATCCAGTACATGAAAATCGCAGCCACCAAAGACGGCAAAATGCTAGGCGGCAGAGTCGATTGCCAAAGCGTCGTCGGCTGGCAGCCCGGCCGCGGCGGCTGCCGCAACCCCTCCCTATACGAATTCGGCGACATCGTGCGCACGGAAAGCGATATTCCGCTCAGCGCCGGACTTCCCGCAGCCTTCCGAGCTCCCGGCTTCCCTCAGGGCTCCTTCGCCCTCGAGTCCATGATGGACGAGCTATCCGCAAAGCTCGCCATCGATCCCGTCGAGTTCCGAATCCTCAACGAAACCAGCAACCGTCGCAAGAAGCAGTGGACCCGCGGAGCCGAACTCATCGGCTGGAAAGATCGCAAACCCGACGGCAGCCAGAACGGCACCATCGTCACCGGTTACGGATGCGGCGGTGCCCAGTGGTTCAACGTCAGCGGCGACTGCGGAGTAGACTGCACGATCTATCGCAGCGGCGACGTTGAAGTCCGCGTCGGAATTCAAGACATCGGCACCGGAACCTCAGCCGTCGCCGTCGACACGGTTTGCGATCATCTGGGCCTCACGCGAGATGTCGTCACCGGCAAGGTCGGCAATAGCGACTACCCCAACGGCCCCGCAAGCGGCGGCTCCACAGTCACCCGAGTCGCCGTCCCCGCGCTCAAAGACGCCGCCCAGAACGCTATGAAGGCCCTCGGCGAGATCGCCGCCAAGGAATGGGGCGTCACCATGCGCGACATCGCCTACAAGGATGGACAGTTCCGTTCTCGCGGCGGTGAGAGCATGAGCTGGCGCGAGGCAGCAGGGCTGATGAGCGACGAAAAGTTGTCCGTCACCGGCAAGCACAACCGTGACTTTTGGGGCGACGGCACCTCGGACGGCGTCCAGTTCGCTAAGGTCGAAGTCGACCGCGAGACCGGCATCGTCCGCGCCAAGAAAATCGTCGTCGTGCAGGCCTGCGGGAAGCCCGTGAATCGACTCACGCTGGAAAATCAGTACTACGGCGGAGTCATTCAGGGCGTCAGCTACGCGCTCCTCGAAGACCGTCGCCTCGACCCACAAGTCGGTGGAATGGTGAACGCCGATTTCCTCGGCTACAAAATCGCCGGCTCTCTGGACCTCCCTGAGATCGTCGCCGATTTCGATTGGAACGAGGACGACACCGGCGCGCGGTCTGTCGGCGAGCCAGTGACCATTCCGACTTCCGGAGCCATCGCCAACGCCGTCGCGAACGCCCTCGGCGTTCGCGTTCGCAGCCTCCCCATCACGCCGCAGCGCGTGCTCGAAGCCATCGAAAAAGGAGGCAAATCATGAAGCCCTTTGAATACGCCATTGCAGATAACAGCAGCGGAGTCACCGAGGCCATCAAGCGCGGCTACGCCATCAAGGCGAGCGGCATTGATGTTCTCGATCTCCTCAAGGAACGCATCACCAAATCGGACAAATACGTCAGCATCGAGAAAATCGACGGACTACGCGGCATCGAGCGCGACGGGGGAGGAGTCGAGATCGGACCGCTGACCACCCTGCGCGAAATCGCCGAAAGCGAGCTGCTCGCCGACGCCTTTCCCGCCCTCGCCCACGCCGCCGCAGAAGCCGCCACGCCTCAAATCCGCGCACGCGCGACCGCCGGAGGAAACCTCCTCCAGCGCCCTCGCTGCTGGTACTATCGCAGCAACGAGTACAACTGCCTGAAAAAAGGCGGCGACCGCTGCTACGCTGTTGATGGCGACAATACATACCACGCCATCTTCGGCGACGGCCCCTGTCACATCATCCACTCCAGCAGCCTCGCACCCTCGCTCGTAGCCGCTGATGCCGAGCTCGAAATCGAGCACAGAGGCGAGAGCAAGACCGTCAAACTCGGCTCCTTCTTCGAGATGCCCGACAGGAACATCTATAACGAAAACAGCCTGCGGTTAGGCGCTCTCGTCACCGCGATCCGCGTACCACGCCTCCCCAAGAAATCCGCCTGGATCGAGTTCCGCGAAAAGGCCTCCTTCGACTGGCCCCTCGCTGCCTGCGCCGTCGCTCATACCGGCGGCAGTTGGCGCGTCGTCCTCGGTATGGTCGCCCCCATCCCGTGGCGCAGCGAAGCCGCCGAAGCGATTCTCTCCGGGATCGATTCCATCACACCGGAGATAGCTGAACAGGCCGCCGACGCCGCAGTCGCCGATGCCAGCCCGATGTCGATGAACGGCTACCGCGTCAAGCTCGCCCGCGCCGCCGTGCGCCGCGCTCTTCTCCACGCCGACGGAAAGGAATTTGTCTGATGTTTCACGAAGAATCGCCTCAACCTTGCTGCCCGCTCCTTCGCTGCAAGTCCATGTACTATCGCGACGACGAACGCCCCGGCAAACTTCGCGACGACGAGTCCATGGGCTACTGGTGCGAAAAGACCAGCGACAGTATCGGCCCGGACAACATTCTCGCCAGCCACAGAAACTGTCAGGCAAAGCGCGGTTGCTTCGCCGACAAAGCCTGACGCACACTCTCCGGCAGGGGCCGCGCTATACCGCCGCCCCTGCCCTGAGCGACACTTCTCTGAAAGACTTCTCTAAACGATGAGCATCGAAATTTACTTTGTCCGCCAGCTCGAAGGCGAGTGGGTTCAGGACGGCGACGAGCAAGCCTCCATCGGCTCCGTCGGCAGCCTCTTCAATCTCGCCCTACTTCTTGGCCACGTCGTCAAATCGCTGGAACCAATCGAGGATCCCGATATCCAAAAAGCCATGGCTGAATTCAGCGAATACGTGAACGACAAACGCGACGAGAAGCTCGCCAGCTTCGACGGCTTTGTCGAGTTCGTGAACAAGACAGTGGAAGAAATGAAGGCCAAGGGCGAACCGTGGGATGGCTTCGACCAAGAGCTCGACCCCGCAGACTTCGATCCCGACGTCCGCGCCTACCTCGGCGGATTTCTCATCAGCGGCGAACCCATCGAACCGGCCCACTGCCTGCGCCTCACCGCCTTCACCGGCTACGCGCTCGCGGCACTCACTTCTTGGGCCGAGCAGCTCAAGGAAAACGACAGCGATGGCGCCGAGGAAATAGTCATGGTCTGCCAGACCCTCGAACCCATCCTCGCATTCGCGGAAGCAACCGTCAGCGAAGACCGCCTCATGTACGTCGAGTGCTGAGCAGGGTCACCCGGCCTCAATCATCAATCCGCGTGCGATAAACCGTCCCGGCTGCGCCGTATTGAAAGTCGTACCCGTCGCCTGACGTGACATACAATTCATCGTTTTCATCAATGAACAGGTTTTCGGATTTCATGGTGGGGTTTTCTGTCAGCGCAGAAAAATCTCGCCACGGCGCGGCCTTTCCGTCGCGTGCGTCGTAGATGTTTTCAGGGTCCGGCGTGAAGCGGAAGACGCGCGATGGCTTCGCGCTCACCACGTAGAGCCGCCCTCGCGAATCGAAAGCCATGTCCGTCAAATCCGCAGGCTTCGGTTTTTCGAACGTCCATGGATCAAAGAGCGCCAACAGCTCCATCTCGTAAGGAAAAACCGGATCGTTGTTTTTGTCCAGCCTCATCCGAATGATGTGAGAAGAAGTGCGGCTCGAAACGTACAGCCATCCATCGCGATAGGCGAGAGCGCTGTGGCCGAGGAACTCGATACGACCGGCGTTCGTCGTCTCGACTTGATCGTCGAGAAGCCACTCACTCGGAGCCGCCCCAGCGCTCGGGTCAGTGATGTACGCCGTCAGATCATAGCGCACCAATCCGCTGTTATCCTTCGCCACCGCGTACAACCAGTTCCCGACAGGCAGCAAATTGTCCGGCCCGTTGATCCACCCATGCGGAGGCGGCATTTTGGTTGGGTCGTGGTGGGGGTAAATCCCGCCGGCTTCGATGTCGTGGCGCTCCACCTCAGACCATGTTTCGGTGCGGGTGTCATAGCGCAAAATCGCGTCCGTTAGATTCTTGCTAAAGGTCCGGCCCGGACCGCTGCGCGGTTTGTCGACGCCTGAATACGCGCAGATGTAGAAGCTCTTCGACGCCTCGTGCCACCTCAACCCACAATAGGGTCTGACAGTTTCCCGGTCGCGATAGGGCGGGTCGGCATTCACGTCCCACAGCCGAAACGGTGGGTCCGTCGGAGCAGCAAACACATCGCCGTTCACCCGTACTTCTTCTGAAACGTCTGGTTCGGAAATCGGCTGCAGCACGTCGCGGTCGATGCGATAGATCGTCCCCGCGTTGTCATTAACTTCTGCGCTGACGCCACCGGCGCCGCGCACTCGACCGCGGCTGAGGATGAACATCTCGCCGTCCTTCACTGCGATTCCCCGAGGGAAAGGCGAGACCGTCGTGACCCGATACACTTCGTCGGCCCCGATCGATTGAGCGCACAGCACGAGCGCGGCGACCAGAACCAGCGACGGCCTCAAGAACCGGCTCGCGTGCGTTGACTCAGGCTTTCGCCCCGACCTTTTGGCCTGCATAAATTCGGTAGTCAATGGCATCGAAAATCTTATCCTTTTCCTCTAAGAGTGAAAGGTATTCCTCGTCAATGGTGCCTCCCTCAATCGCATCATAGAGATCCGTAAACCGCAGCAGGTGATCCTTCGTCCGCTTGATCGCGTAACGAACCGTTGTATTGGTTTTCATGATAAAAGCCCAGTCGGAGGCCTGCGCCAGCAGAAGCTCCCGCGCGGCCTGATCGAGCGCACGCCGCTGCAACTTCGTGGGCTTCCCATACTTCCGAGCAAGCTGCACCATCCGCTCCGCCGCCTTGTGCAGGTGACGGTAGATCCAATCATTCGACCCGTCCAACCACACCTCCGCATAACCCCGATTGCCCCATGAACTCTCGCAGGGCGTCGCGACCTGATTCTTCTGAAAGTGCTCCAGATACTCCGAAGGCGTCGTCGTTTTGACGTCGTCCTGATCGAAGTGAATCTTGCGTAATAGGAAATCGAGAAACTGCGGGCCTTCGTACCACCAGTGGCCAAACAGCTCGGCATCGTACGGTGAGATAATCAGCGGCGGACGATCCATCAGCGAGCTTAGGTGGAGCACCTGCTGCTGGCGGTTAAACATGAAATTGCCCGCGTGCGTCGCAGCGGTTTCCCGCGCTTCAGCAGGATCGTAGGGGTCCTTCTCGTGGAGGTCCACCTTGCCGGTAATCTTGTGATACTTCAGCCCCGTCGTCGTGCGCAGCCCGCTCTCGTGGATGTGCGGGCGAATGTACTCGTAGTCGAGATCGAAGCCGATGTCGCGGTAGAACTCCCGATACCGGAAGTCGCCCGGGTACCCGTCTTCCGCCGACCAAACAGAGCGGCTCGACTCCATATCGCGGCCAAAAGCCGCCGGGCCGGAAGGCGTATAAATCGGCGCGAAAACTCCGTAGTGCGGTCGCTTGTCGGCGAACAGAACCCCGTGGGAATCCACGAAAAAGTAACGGATGCCCGCTTCTTTGATAATATCCTCAAGCCCCGGAAAGTACCCGCATTCCGGAAGCCAAATCCCTCGCGGCGCGCGCCCGAAACACTCGATATAGCTATCCCGCCCCAGCAACACCTGAGCGCGAATCGCCTCAGGCACCTCGCGAAGCAACGGCAGAAATCCATGCGTCGCCGCGCAGGTGATGATCTCGATCTTCCCGACGTCTTGAAACCGTTTGAACGCACCCACCAAATCTCGACGATATTGGTCGCTGTAAAGCCGGCGACAATTCAACAGTCGCTCATGGTACATCTGCGCGACGGTATGAAACTCAGGCTGGGTTCGAGTGCGTTCCAGTTCCTTTTCGGCCAGCTCGATCAAGCTCCCGAGATGCGCCACGTACCGTTCCTGCAATAGCTCGTCGCGGAGCATCGTCGTCAGCGGGGGAGTCATCACGAAAGTCAGCCGGAAGTCGCACTCGTCGCGAACCAATCCCTCCATCATATCGAGCAGCGGCAGGTAGCACTCCGTGATCGCCTCGAAGAGCCAATCCTCCTCCAGGCAATCCTCATATTCAGGATGGCGCACAAAGGGGAGATGCGCATGTAACACAGGCGCAAACCAGCCTTTGGGAAGGAATTCAGAATCAGACATCAATCACTCTCCGGAGTCATAGGCACCGCTCGCTCCATAGGGAAAGCCACGAACCGCCAGTCTGCAACAGAGAAAACGCCCGATTCGGGCCGCAAGCGCCACGCTGGCAGGCGCGAAAGGAGGCTAGCCGCCACTCTCCTCCGCAACGACATCACCGGCATCGATGAGCTCATCCGAATTCCGGTCGAGGCCGGTATCATCGTCGTGGTGCCCGGCGAGATATTGGGCGACATTGTCGCCACTCGTCGTGAGCTCGAGGCTTACAAGGAACGGCCCCAAATTGTTCGTGTCCGAGCCGATGCGCAGGAGATAGGTCTTCTGACTTTCCACCGGGACCGAGAATCGCGGCACCTGAATTGTCCCGATAGACTTGCATCCTCCGCTTGCGCAATCCACCCGAGTGAGCGTGTCACCCGGCCCTGATTCAAACACCTCCGCAGCGCAGATCACACCGCTCCCGCACATCGAGACTTCAAGCATGCCGCCGTTGTCGGGCACATACTTGTACCAAACGTCGCCTTGGACACGTCTGCCGCAGATGAACGAACTGACGACATCTCCATCTTGAAGAGTGGCCTCGCGCAGCGTTCCTTGAATCTCCATTCCTGTCGTGATCATCAGTGCGCTCGCGCGGCTGTTGTTGCTCGGAGGCTCCTCAGGCAGCGGGGGAGAAACCGGGTACAGAAAGTTCGCACCTCCCTCATCATCGATGCCGGGCTGGCGACGTATCTCTCCCGACTCATAGGTTCCCATCATCAGAATCCCGTCATGGCCAAGCCCAAGACAGTGGCCGAACTCGTGGGCCACGATGGAACGCAGATCGATGCCTGTTTCAAACGGCTCGCGGAGCACCTTGAACGTGTAGTCGTCATTGATCCGTATGTCAGCCTCGCGGAATCCCTGCTGGCTACTCCAACTCGTATAAGCCCGCGCATAGGGAGCACCGAAGACTCCGCCCGGAATCGGGTCGAAGTAGATGTCATTCGCTCCGTTTCCGCCTTGAAAATAGTCCTCCACAGCCGAGCTTCCCGAGTAGACAAACTCGAATTCCGAGGAAGGAACATTGTTCCACACCTCGGCACCCAATCGAATCTGCTCCAGGAACTCCTCAGCGCTCCCATTCGCTGGAATCGACCGCGAATTCAGGTTCACAAGGAACGTCACTGGCAGGCTGCGCCACTTCATTTCGCTATCAGCGTCCCACCGAAACGCAGGCGGCGCTGAGATCTCCCGCACGCGAGTTTCGCCATTCATGGGGAGACTTGCAACACCTGCGACCTCGCGCTCCAGATTGTGCCAATTATCGGGTAACCTGCCCTCACGCCCCGCAGTCGAAAGCACGGAATTCAGTGAATCGAGGAATGCGCCGATCGAAACCATCCTGCGCTCATCCTGCTGCGCAACGAACCCGTCTTCGACGTCCCACACACCGGCCGCATCCGCCGCGACTTCCCACCCATCATCTCGGCGCATCAGGAACAGGACATAGTCACCGCCCACTTCAAGTTCCGGAGAATGACTGTACCACTCGCCCAAATCGCGCTCCGCCAGATAGCCTCCCGGCACATCGATCTGAAACTTCGCCCCGACGTCGCCGACGATGCCGTAGCGAACCGAAACTTCGAACCTCGTCCAAACTTGGCCCTCCGACTCGCTGTAGAATACCTTCTCCGATACGACCGTGCCTCGCACTGCCGCATCGCTTTTCGCTCCAAGCTCTTCAAGAGTGACCTCCGGCCCAACAGCGCCCGCGCTCATCACGCCGAGCATTGCCAAAGCAACCCACAAGAGAGTGGTCAGGCCTGTTCGACCAATCGAAGCACACATGCCAGCATCCTCGCAGAGAAGTCTTTGTAGGCAGTCTGCCGCCGCCGAGGGTAGAATTCAACCAGTTTAACCGGCTGCCGATCAGGGCCCTACGCGCTCCACGCGCATTTTTAGAATAGACCTCTCCGCTCCGAACTTTACCATGTTCCCACCTTCGCCGGAAAGTTGGTAAGATGGATCAGCGAGAAATTCAGAGCATCGTCGAGGAAGTCGTCGGCCGGTTGGCCGGTGGAGCCGTTTCCAACGGATCGAACGGTAGCCACGCCGTCGGCCCATCGCCGGTAGCGAACAGCGCGCATCCCGGACCCGGTCAACAGCCCGCGCTCACCAGCCTGCAACCTGCCCGCCCCTGCCCGGAATTGGGCGTCTTCGACCGAATGACTGATGCCATCGCAGCGGGGGAGAAGGCCGCCGCCGAGTTCCGCAGCTTCACCGTCGGCCAGCGCAATCGGGTCATCGCAGCGATTCGCCTCACCGGGCACGCTTTCAAAGAACGCTGGGCCGAAATGACCGTGCAGGAAACGGGCATGGGCCGCCGAGAGCACAAGCTCATGAAGTTCAACGCCGTCGTCGATGGCACCCGTGGCACCGAAGACCTCACCACCTGGGCCCAGAGCGGCGATCATGGCCTCGTGATCGAAGAGATGGCCCCCTACGGCCTCATCGGCGCCGTGACTCCGAGCACGCACCCGGTCCCCACGCTCCTCAACAACTCGATTTCCATGCTGGCAGGCGGCAACACCGGCGTCTTCAATCCGCATCCGGCGAGCAAAGCTGTCTTCGCCGAGGCCGCCGCGACTCTCAACCGCGAGATGATCGCCGTAGGTGCACCGCCGAACCTCAT
>JAUIJJ010000016.1 GCA_030431385.1 bacterium
AGCGGATTGGCAAAGGAACCGCGCCCAAACCTGAATCATGGAATACAAGAGTGGTCTCGCTTGGTCACCTCTTGCACATTGCCGACTTAGAGTGCAGCCGGCTGATAAGAGATCTGAAAGGTCCAAATGATGGGGTTGAAGTTGACTAGGTCCTAACGTATTCATTAAACGGTGTGTAGGGAACAATAGCCAATGGATCAAGTTTCAGACCTGATCAAGGCCCTCAAAAACTATGGAGTCATCGACAGGTAGAGTCTAGTACCCACCGACAGGAGAGTTCTGTCTGCCAGACCCGTCATAAAAGATCAGAACTCCCCAGAAGACTATGCTAATCAAAACCCTCATAGCAGTATCTTCAATCATGAACCCCGGATCGAGATCCACGATAGGAAGGTGCATGATGCAGGGAAAATAGTAGATCCCCGCATAGAAAAGCCAGACTAGTCTAAAGCCCATTTCAGTCTCCATGAGTTAGATGATCTTAGCATGCGAGGAAACTAACATTTCGTATGTCAGTCGGTACTAGGGGGCGTCCCGACATATGGAAAGTTAGTTGTAGTCAATTGTCGCAGCATCTCACACAGAAGGAGTTCTGACTATGACAACACAACAAGACAAGACCAACGTCCCTTTCTCATACGTTGAACGGGATACACTCTTCCTACGCCGCGAAACCCCTTTCCTCGTAACGTACGGCACAGATGCGGGCATCAAAGAGGGCGCCTATGATCTTGACGGATGGGAGGATGTTCTGGTGTTTGAGGACACCATCGCCGAACATATCGAACAGGCAAAGGCCGAAGGGCTGTCGTATAAGATCGTACACGATGACACGCAGGGTGATCGCGGACCGATCCCCCCGTCTGTGATCCACGTCTTGTTCTATCGGAACGAGGAGGAACGCCAGCGCGGCTTAGATTCGGTTTGGACTTACCTTTGCAACGCGGTGTCGAACAACTTGGCGAGGTTGTACGGAGACGGCGAACAACCAACATACTGGACATCGGGTGATGTGCGGGAATGGGTCGTCCAAACTGCTGAGTACGAAGAGTATTGCGAAGGTCGTGTCGGCTACATCGTGGAGTTGATGCGACGGGACGGAATAATGCCCGAGGGTTTCAAGGATTACGAATGGTCGAATCCAGATTTTTGCGATGCTTGGAACGCCCTGAATCTGACGCAGCTATACGGCGAAGGTCGAAGCAAGCGGGCTGCAAGGGTTGATTTCAAACGGAAGTGGCCGGAATATGATGGCAGGAAGAGATTGCAGGTTTTACAACTGGTATAATCTACTCTACTGGATTGGTATCGGGCTCCCCGGCGAAAGTTGAGGAGCCCGATTGTATTGAAGGATTATCTCGTTAAACCCGCAGGGTCCAGATCGCTAAGTGGGAATACTTTCTCTACCGAATCTACAATAAGTGATCCAAACAGCATGGCTCGGAACTCACTTCGCATTTATAGATTAGGTTCCACAGACCGTCAACATGGCCCCACTCTTCCATAGCCTCTGCCTCTGGTAGCCAGCTTTGGCACAGCTTAACGCAGTCTTCGGGTCTATGCTCACTGAGAAAGTAGGCAAGCTCTCCAACATGTTGGAGAGTGTCAGAGATTAGACCTTGATCTTGAGAGTCCCTAATCAGCCAAAGGAGAGTGAATTCCCAGATTAGTCGGAGACGCCTATTCGAATTTGAATCAGGGTGTAGGACTAGGAGCAAATGGAGGGTTTCCACAAGTGCTCTTGAAGAAGTGCCAAACGAGACAGAGCCGTCCGTGATTTGGATATCCATGAGGCTCCGAGTTCATTCCAGAGCGTATTTCAATCTCCCCAAAGAGATGAGTACCTGAGTCTTCAGTTCAATCAAACTCTCCAATGCATTCTCATCGACTTCCTCGGCGGAGATTTTTTCGATTAGCTGGAAAGCCATTTCACTATAACCCAGTCTATGAAGCTTCCAAGCTTTCGAGAGAGCACCCATATAGGACACCTTAGAGTTAGTTAGCTTCCGATTCTGGTGTCAGGAGCGCATGCTCCCGAAACTGGTCATCTGACTGGATAGTGGAGGGAAACTAACTTTCCGTATGTGGGAAGTCTGAAGCCCGTTTGTGTAGACCTCGTCGCCGATTCCTCCGGCCTCCCTCTTCCAACGTTCTGCCATGATCAAGGCTTCTTCCGGTGAAGATTCCTGCAAGTATGTCATCAAGATTCCGGCAAAACTGAGCGCTTCCGCTGAATCTCCACGGTACTGAGCATCGGCAATCAACCCGCGAATGACACCTAAGCCCATCTTGGCCCCGCCAATGGCCATTGTCGTATACAAGCATTCCATCAGTTCAGTAGACGGATTGCCCGGTTCCGAAGAGCATGCTGGGAGTTGAACGACTTTGCGCAATCCCACATCGGCTTCAGCTTAGCGTCCTGTATCGATCTGGGTTTGGGAGCGATTACAGACAAGGGTTTCGAGAGGTTGCGGGTGCTCGGTATCTTAAATCACGGAATCCAGCAAACAAACTGCCTCAGCGGATTTCCCTGTCCTGTGGAATTCCTCAAGTCATTCCGATCCATCTGCGGGTTCCGAGTGATGAGCCATGCGCCTACGTTCTGTTCGGCGACGCCCCGATTCTCGATTAGTGATCTTCTTACGCTTCTCGGATTCTGCGATACGGGCCTTCACCAGTTCCGCACATTCATTCGGCTCAGGTGGATTTACCCTTTAAATGGGGAGTTGGAGTCGAATAGTCGGGTGTGTTTGTGTAATCTTTTGTGATCAGAAGATCGTGGCCGCAGGCGCGGCGTACCTTTTCCAGAACGCTATCGCCTAACACCGAGGGCGGCTGGCTCCGGCACGTGGCGGAGGCAGCCGCCCGCCCCCTTAACTCCACCGGAGTGAAACCATGATTTCTACTAGCAAACTCTACAAAGCCCTCGACGGAGACCTCGTCATTGCATTGGCAGACGATGACGGCGACGGCTCGCCCGACAGCGGCGTTTTGGAAGCAGCCCTCGCCGCCGCCGAGGAAGAGGTCCGCAGCGCCGTTGCCCGCGCCGGTTACCAGCCTGCGGATGCGCTCCCCGCGCTCCTTGAAGACGTCGCCGTCACCACCGCCATCGAACGGCTCTTCGAGCGTCGCCGCGAAATGCTCCCCGGCCCCTGGCGAGAACGCGCCGAACGCGCCAGAACCCTCCTCCGCAGCATCGGCGACGGCGTGGTTCCGCTCTCCGAGGTCGCGCGGTCGACCCCTCTCGTTAGCTCGACGCCTGACATAGTCGACGAGCCACCTCTTCACCGCCGCTCCACGATGCGCGGATTGTGAGGCCGGGCTATGACAACTCTCATTGAGCGCGAGACCGCACTGGCCGAATGGCTGACTTCAAAGTTTCCAGACCTGCGAGTTACCGGCGCACTGGACACGCACCGCAGCGCTCGAACGCGCGGCGCCGTCCGCACGCCCGAGGTCCGCGTCGTTCTGCACGAACTCACCGCCTCGGGCAGGGCGCGCTGGCGAATTCAGTTCGCCGTTGCCGATGGCCGCGGCGAACCCGCAAGCCGCATTGGCTCCACGGGTATCCTCGCGAATGTCCAACAGTTCCACGCAGCCCTCGCTGCGGATACGACTCCCCAATGGCGTAGCCTCGGCGGGGGCGCACATGTCGCGGAAGACGCTTTTCTCTGGGAAGAAACACTGGAAGAAGTCTGGTCCGCGCCTTCGCGTCCGCCTCAGACTGTCTTCGAATCTTACGAAACCTACGGATTCCTCGCGCAGGAACTCGAAGCCGGAAGCAACGACCTTGGTGTTCTCTCGACACCACAGGCAACGCCCGAAGTCGGCGACCACGTCTTTGCCCGTGACGACACGGGAAGTGTTTGGCTGGGGACGATTCTCACGCTAACCCCCACGGTTACGACGAGCCTCGCATCCCCGCGCGATGTGGCGACAACCTCGCCGATCTATCTACTCCACGAGCCGGTTGCCGGCGAGGAACCCGCCGGGGAGATAGCAACCCATAGCGCCGAGGAATACGACAGAACAGCCACGTCGCTCGACGGCACCAACCTGCGAATACTAATCGGGCCCGAGCGCTTCCGTCTGGTTCTCGACTTCGAGGCGATCTCCCCCGGCGGCGCGCGCGATTGGGTTCAGTACTTCCGCGACCGGCGGGAGCGTGCGCTGTTCATTCTGGGCCTCGCCGACCAATCCCTCCGCGCCGTGATTTTCGTCGGTGCAGAAACTTCATCGCCACGTCAAGGAGGCCCCGTCTGCCTGCGGGTGACGTTCCACGCTGAGCCTCTGGCGCTTCAGCCCGAGTTGGTGTCGCCATCATGACCCAACTCGAATCGATCTGGCCACCGCCGCCGTTCCTCGGTGCCGCAAACGACCTCCGCCGCTGGCGACTTACCGTGATCGGCTTCGGCGAAACGGTGGTCCTCCGCCCCGACAGCATCATCGGTCAACCGAGCGTGAGCAGCCGCTCGCGCCTCGAAACCAGCCCTCAGCCAATGCGCACCTGGAGTGGCCGCTTTGTGCTCGACGTCTCGGGCGGCGATGACCTCGAAGGCATTCGCGCGCGCCTCGAACGTAACAGCGCAACCTTCGTCGGGGTCCTCGAACTCCTTCCTCCGGAAGACTCAGAAGAAGACCCGGCGACCATCGCCAAGGGCACTCTCGACACGATCACGATCAAGGACGGGCAGGCCGCGCTCGCATTCGCTGCCAGCTATCCCAACGGCCACAAACCGATCTGCCGCGACGCCTCACTGTTCCCCGGTTTTCAGGATCTGTCACAAGGAACCTGGCTGCCGCAGGTGTTCGGTAGATGCGACCTCCTTGCCCCGCCTCTGTTCCCGATTCGGCGCGCGAAACTGGCCGCCCCGCTGACAGCCGATGACACGGAATTGCAAACGATCCAGCCGGTCGACTGGCCGCCATCTGGGCGGCTGCAAGTGAATGACGAGGTCTTGCGCTATGGTGCTATCAGCTCCGACGGCTTAACGGTGAGCGCGCTGATCCGTCCGAACCCTCTCCGCCACGACAACGGCACGCCGCTGTGGCTGCTCCCCGATGCCCCCCTCATGTGGTGCCCGGCGGATCACTCGGCTGAGGTTCTCGAGATTCGCGCGAACGACGAAAGCGGTAACGAGCTGCCCGGCTTCTCTCAGGCATCGCGCGAGCTCGACGGCAATGACGCGACCGTACTGGAACGCGACGCGCTGCCGCTTCTCATCACGTCGGCGAAAGAAGCCCTGATCCGAGAGACTGATCTCGATAGCGCGGACTGGACAGTCCTCGATGAAAACACGGCTCTCAATTTCGCGGATGCTTTCGAGGCGGTCGACCCTGCCACCGGTGCGACGCTCTTCGCCGACGCGCCGTTGCTCGCTGCGACCTATCACGCAAACCCGGCCAACGGCGCTTACCGATTCGACCAAGTCGCCAGCGGAGTACTGGCGCTTGAGTTTTCGGAAACACCAGGCTGGGGGCCCGGCACCCGCCTTCGCGTAAGCGTCACGAAAGGCGCGACAACCGTTACGGCCGATTTCGACCGGCGCGGCTTCTCGGTTCCCGTTCCGTTTCGGTCGACTGCCGGTGTTTCCAATGAAACCTCAGGCATCGAATTCACGCGTAAGGAACGGATCGCCTTCGACGACATCACGAGCAACGACGCGGTTTCCTCGGTCACGAATGCCGCCTCTGGCGCATTCCACCAGTGGGCGACTTTCAATACCAACTCACTCGCGACGCTTTCCGCATCCTTCGCGCGGTCTCACGATCAACCGGAGGCTGAGCTGGCTCGGATCACACTTCACGCCGCTGTACACAATCTAGCCTCCGGCGCCTCGCTCGACGGGCAACTGCACATTGTCGTACCGGGGAAGCTAAAGCGCGTATTGGAATTCAACATCGCGGCAGAAACTGAAGAAACGATCACGTTGGAAGTCACTCCACCTAGCAACATGTCCGCTGCTGAGTTCTTCGATGAAAATAGCTACTATACAATCAACATGCCCGACGGTGGAAACGGTCGCATCTACGAAGTCTGGTTGGAAGCGGATTGGCTAACTATCATTCCCTCCAAAGCGATTGGCAATGCTGTCGAACGGTTGCCCGTCAACGGCGTTGTAGATACGTATCTGACCTATCAGGAAATAGGTTTGGACATCGGCGCATTGCTCCCTTCCGGGGCGGGGTGGGATTTCTTCTCAGATGAAGACGAGCGCCCAACCGTAAGCATCACTTTACGAAACGCTCCAGACATCAATCTCTGGGCGGTCTATGTCCGCAATATCCGATGGAAGTTCACAACCTATCCGGCGGAATCGGTACGGCCAACTGCGCAAATTTGGACGCGCGTCGAAGGGCGGTTCACTGATGAAGACGGAACGGCTAGTCCCGCTTCGGTCATTCAATCTCTGGTGGCCGATGAGTTATTCGGTGAAGCTGAGACCTCCGATGTTGACAACGCTTCATTTGAAACCGCCTCTGAAACAATTGAAGAGCGCCAAATCAAGTTCGCGGCAGCGTTTCTGGAAGGAACTCATTTAGCAACTGTTCTATCAAGAGCGGTTGCGGAAGCGACTGCCCTTCTCACGATGCGCAGCGGACAATGGACACTTCTCGCTCCTCCATTGGAACTCGACTCCAAACCAATACCCGCCCTTTCGCAGGGTGACCTCCTGTGGCCGTACGGTACTCGTCACTTATCACCCAGCGACAATAATGCGAGCGGTGCAATTGTCCTGCGCTCATACGAGGGCACTGCCCTAACAACTGCAAGCGCGGCCGCTAAACATATTCAACTCCGGTGGATCGTCGACGGAGCCAATGCGCTTTATCGCGCACTTGAGTTCCGTCGTAGGCCCCGCGAAGTACACATCATGCAAGACCTCGCTATCAAATGGATGACAATACCCGCAGGTGCCGGCATGTCGATTCCCGGTACCAATGAATCGCAGGTACTACAACGAGGCGAAGCAGGAGAGATTGCGCTCGTAAATGGTGAGCTACATCTGGAACTCGCGCATGTGATCGAAACTCAATCGGCATTCAGTTCCTCTGTCGCTGAAGTGATCCGAAGCTATCGGCGCAATGCGCTTCTTTTCCAGATTGATGGTAGGATCGTCGCCGAGTTGCGCGATAGTGGTGATCTATACCTTCGCGGCGAACTCCGCGAAGGAAACGTGCTTCTGCCGACGCCCGGGTCCCTGTTTGTCTGGGACGAGTTTAATGAGTGGTTGATCGTTTCCTGTTCCACGCGGGCTGTCGCGTTCCATCGAAACGGCGACCTGCTAACCTTCGACCCGCTATCCGAGGAAGTACCAATCGACATTGAGGCGCCAGAGTTAGCGGGGACCTATGGCGACGAGATCACGATCATCGGCGGCCTAACTCCCGGCGATGCTGCGCTTAAGATCGAAGGCGACGCTATTAGCCTGCGCGGCACACTACATACACAACAACTCCTCTAAAGGAAATCGAAATGAAGACTCGAACTTTACTACTAGGGCTGCTTGCGCTTCTCGTGCTCAACCAGCTTGTATTCGCTGTCGACACAGCTCGCGTGGACCTGCGCGAAGGTGCGAGCAATGACGGGGAAGTATCCATTTGGCGAGACGGCTCCGGAAACATGATGTTCGAAGATCAGGTCACGACTGCGACATCGCTCCTCCAACTCGCCGCCCAGGCCGTCGACCACGGCACCCTAACGGGTCTGTCTGATGATGATCACATCCAATATATCAATGAATCGCGACACGTCGCATTGCACGATTCCACCTTCAACAATGCGCTTTCGATCAGTGGTGACGCAAACTCGAACGGCACAATTGGCGCCCACGTTTCCGACGAAGAGATTCATCTAAGCGGAGGAGAAGCAGAAACGGTCACGGGCGTTTGGGACTTTTCTGCAGGCGTCACAGTCGATGAAGGCGCCGTGCGAATTGGCGAGAGTCAGTACACGACGGACCCGGTCGTCGCATTCGCAGATTCGCCAGATGATGCGGAGTTTCTTTACGACCTGTCGGACGACATGTTCGCTATCAACAGATCGCTTCGTATTGGGACGATCTATGCCGACACATCGTTAAGGGGAGATCGGACCGGATCGTCGAGCGGGTCTATCTCCGGGTTTACTACCATTGAAGGGATCGCAGCCGCTGACCTTTTATCAAGTACCGAGAATGAGAGCATCTCAGGAGACTGGAGTTTTCTCGGCGGGTTAGAGACGGATACAGTCGAGACACAGGCGCTAGTTCTCACTGGACAACCGACCATTTCAATTCGAGCGATCAATTCCGAATCCACAGCCATCAGCGCGGGAAACGCGGTCGCTTGGACGGGCGTCGACGGGGACTATGCTACAGTTGAGAAACTAACTTCTGCAGTTAGCTCCTCAACAGCTTTCGCTGGCATCGCCTTGGAAGATGCCGCAGAAAGCGAGTTCCTCAACGTCGCGCTGTTCGGCGTAGCATCTACATCCGGCGCAGGCTCGATTTCTGTTGGTGACTTGGTAACATGGAACGGGTCTACTTTTGTGGCGGGGACACCGGCGTGCGGTCATGCGCTCAACGCAGTTTCAGGAGGCGGCACACTCAAGATCGCGATCGGCTCCAATACTAACTATTGGCCTTAGGGTATCGGGAGGCGCGGGTCGTTTAGTTACGGCTCGCGCCGCCTGATTCCTGAGTCGCGACTCTTTCTAATAAATATCGCGGGGTTTTGCTTCACAAAGTCCTGAATCCAATTCACGAAGATACTCCTGGTTCCGTACTTCAAGTACCAAAACCCGAACACGCTCACGATCAAGGCGCCGATTGTATCGACGATTAGGTCCCACATCGTGTCTACCAATCCGGACTTCTGCATGTTCATGCCAAAGTTTCGATCCATAGTATACTCGAAGATCTCCCACACTGCGCCACTCGCGACTGCGAAAGTGAAGGAAAATAGCGCCACGAAGAGCGGATTCATCTTCACATTCACTCGCTCCTCTCGGTTCATCACATAGACGAGCAAGAAGGCCAGCATTCCGAGCATCAACCCGGAGCCGGTATGGAGCACAGCATCCCACCACCAATAGCGATTGTACCAGTCGCGAATCTCGCCCAAGAACAGCGAGGCGAAAATAAAGACGATGATAATGAACTCTAATTCAGTCGGCAGGTTGACGCTAAATCTTTTACTAACGACAGCCGGTAACAGAGTCAGCACTGATATTCCGAAAGTGAGTACCGCATTGAGCCACTGTTGCTCAACAACGAAGACCACAAACGCACCTACGAGAATGATGCGGAGAATCGTCGTGAGAACTTTGTCAATTCGATCGTGGCGACTCAATTACACGCTCCCTTTGAGCTAGCGTTTTGCTCGGCGTTTCCGACGCCTCGCGATCTTGCTGGAGATTTCGGCGGTACCTGATTCGCTATCTTGTGAAACATCCTCAGATTTGGCCGCTTCGATAACTGGCTCTACAAAGGCGCGCTTCTTTGAAGTAGCGATGATCGCGATTCCTGCGGCGAGCATTCCAATGGAGATGATCTGCGAGGTACTCATGAGTCCATCAAACCAAAGTCCCCGATCGGCATCGCCGCGGAGGAACTCCAGACTAAATCGGATAACTGCGTAGCTGGCCAGATACACACCGAAGACCATTCCTTTGCGTTGCCGGTACATCAGGAGCGCGACCAGGACTCCAGTGAGAAGAAAGAGCGCCCCTGACTCCATCAATTGTACAGGCCACACGGGGAGGGAGTGCACAGATTCCTCTGGTATGAGTCCTTTGTAATAGTGATCAAACCACGGATTAATCTGCCAGTACTCGCCGTCGGGAAGTGTTACTTTGGGAAAGGTCGTCCCCAAGTGTGATTCGCAAACGCCACCAAAGCAGCAACCTGCGAGATGGCAGCCAATGCGCCCGAACCCGTGCGCGAGCGCGACACCCGGTGCCGCGATGTCTGCAAGCAGCCAATAGTCTAGCTTGCGCGACAAAACGTACCAGCTCAACGAACTGACAGCCGCAATGAACCCGCCAAGAAACACGAAGCCGGTTCTCGAAAAGATCATGGCCATTGGGTCATCTATGAAATCGTCGAAGCCCACGATGATGAATAGGATTCGTGCACCAATGAACCCGGAGACCACAGCAAGGATCGTCAGATTCACGAAGACATCCGGGTCGATCCTCTTTCTTTTCCCGAGCCAGGAAACAACTGATAGGGCGGCGATCATGCCGATGGCAATCATCAAGCCATAGGTGCCGATGAAGAAGTTGTCGCCAAAGTGGGCGAGTATTGGGTGCATTTACTGAATAGGTCCTTATACAGATCGAAGGGGACTGTTCCCGCTCCGCAAACAGCTAGGGCACGAATCGGGCCAGCGGCAAGCACCGTTTGCCAGCCATCTCGCAATCAGCGCGCTGCCTGTTTAAGCGATCCAGCTAGTCTTCTGAGAGCCTCGTCCACAACTCGCGAGATTCTTCCGAGTCGTCGCTGAATGGTCCGAGAATCCTCTTCGCCTCGATGCGGAGAGCCTCAACCTGCGCTTCCGGGAACCCGCCTTCGCGTGATGCCAGTTCGATCACTGTTGCGATCAGGTAGGAGTATTGCGCGACGCCACCCTGCTGCGAGTCATCAGCGGATTCGAGAATCGCCGATGCTCGCTTCGCTTTCTCGATAGCCTCCGAGTACCTACCCACCTCGACCAGAGCCCGAGAAAGCCCCACGGTGCTACTGAGCATCTTTATAGAATCATCACCGTATAGTTGCCCTTTGATGGCGGCTGCCTCTTGGAAGCATGTGATCGATTCTTCGAGTCGCCCGACCCTAAACAGCACTGTGCCGCCATTGTGAAATGCGCTGGCACCTATCTCCTGAACCCGACGAGGAGTATCGGCGAGAATTCGCGTCGACTCCCAAAAGAGCTCTGCCGCGGTTTCGAGCTCAGAGATTTTTGCGTAGAACATCGCCTGATTGTATAGTGTCAGCGCGTACTCGTAGGATTCCTCTCCCAATGTTTGGCGGTAAAGCCCACGCGCTTCGTCGTAGGCAGCAATCGCGTCATTCTGGCGACGCGCGTGTTCCAACGCGAGGCCATAGTTGTTGACCAGTTCGGCAACTACGAAGTGTACCCCGAGGGCCTCACGAGCGATGGGTAGCAGTTCTTCGAATCGCCGCACTGATTCGTCGACATTCCCTAAGTATAGATATGTGCTCGCCAGATTGCTCGCGGTTTGGATGGTTCGGGGGTTTTCCGGCCCCAGCAACGCAGACAACCTCTCCAGTGCTGCCTCGCTATGCCGCACTCCACCATCGTAGTTTCCCATCCTTGTGCTCAGTGCACCTACGTTTGTCAAAATGTCGATCGCGCTTTCGGAATTGATTCCGTGGAGTTCCTCTTGTTCCTTCAAAAGACTTTCCAGCTTCTGAATCGAGGTGTCGTGTTCACCAGAGAGAAACTCCGAATTGATGTATAATATCTTTGCTTTAACGAGGGCATCGGGGTCGGCATTAGGATCATGCTCCATCATCGGAATCAGCCTATCGCCATACTCGCGCACCATTGCGGGCTTACTTTCGTTGAAGAACATTTGCATGATGTCGGTCAAAAGGATATGGTATCGCGATGAGTCTCTGTTCTCACGAACCTCCATGATACTTTCTGCTTCGAGAAGCGCCTTCTTAGCGTCCTCGACTCTCCCCCGTTCATTGTATATATGGCCCATTGTGAGCAGCGCATCCAGATACAGATCCTGCAACTCAACTTTCTTGGGCTCTACAAACTCCATAGCTGGTGCCATCAAGGCTAGAGCAAAGTCCGAAAGGCCGAGAGAGGTGAAGCGGCGCGACACTTGAACCAACTGTCGTGCGTGTTCGACTTGCACGTCCGGGGAATACGTTTCTATCTTCGCGGTTTGATAGTAGTCTACGATCCCCTTTCCGATGGTCTTGCCGATTTCCCTGTCTCCGGCTCGTTCCATATCGAGCTTTGCTTGCAGGTCGCTCAACATATACAGGATCAAGTCTTCCGAAGCGTGGATTCTGGCAATAGCAACATCGCGCTGAGATTGAATCGCACTGGCCCTCTCCTGTGCGAGCTTCTCCGCGTCGGCGGCGCGTTCGGCGTTGGTTCTGGCAATCTCGGCATTGTCGTTTGCCTTAATCGATGATCTGTGAAAATTCCATGCGAGCACGAGCGCTGTTGCAAAAAATACAACGACTGTTCCTGCAAGTAAACGCCTCTGTCGGGATGCTGCCTTTCTGCGCTTTTCAATAGTATTGAGTGATAGTTGAAGCTCCGATGCGCGCTTCTCTTGGTCGCTGCTTATGTCAACTTCAGCAAGCTCGTCGAGATGCACCTGCGCGAGTGACAGGTTCCCAATCTCGATCTCTTCCGCTGTCCTCTGGACGAGGTTTTCTACATTTAGCTCTCGGGCTTCTGAATTGCGGGGCCAAAGCGCGAGTGCGCGCTCTAGCAAATTCTCCACCTTTCGGCGACGCTTGTGCGCTTCACCGTACTCCCCGCGTTCAACCGTCGATTCTCCAAGCAACACTTTCGCCTGATTTACTAACTGCTTGGCTTCCTCTTGTCTCGCCGCACCGCCTAAAAACGCTTCAATTCTCTCGATGAATTCAGCGACAGTAGGTATCCGGTCTTTCGGCCTACTTGCCAACACTCGCCCGAGGATGCGCACCAGCTCGTCGGGGACTCCCGGCGGAACGGGGTGAACGACATTCTCCACTGCCATTTTGTAGCTGCGCTTCATGGAGTTTGAATAGTGAGGCGGGGTGCCGGTCACGATTTCATACAGCATCGCACCGAGTAAGTAGACATCTGTATGATAGCCCAAACCGTACTTGGCGTCTAACGTCTGTTCCGGCGCCATGTAGGCCGGGGTCCCGGCGGCAATTGCGGAACTTTTCAGCGTGTGAAACTTGACTCTTCCGTTGGTGACGGCACGGGGTGCGTCGTCCTCCACGAAGAGGGCCAGCCCCCAATCCATCAGGAACACTTCGCCGTAATCGCCAACCACAACCTGCATTGGTTTCAGATCGCGGTGAATGATTCCCTTCGAATGCGCAAACGAGATTGCATTGGAAACGGAAAGCAGGATCGGTAGATGGCGACCTAGATGCTTTGCGAGATCAAAGTCAGGGTGACGACGGTCACGGGCCAGCACCTTGTGCCATGGCTCGCCCTTGATTAGCTTCATCGCCATGAGCGGATGGCTGACGCCCTTCCGATCCTCCACCCATGACAAATCGTAAACCGGAACGATGTTGGGATGATCGAGCTCGGCGGTGGTGAATGCTTCCTTTAGCCAGACGTCTTCATCCCCGCTGTAAAACTGCTTAACGGCCACCTCCCGCGAAAGCGCCCACTGCCACGCGCGCCATACGACGCCTTGGCCGCCTACCCCCAGCGGATTGATGTACGCGAAGCCCGTTTCCTCGCCGGCTCTCTTGCCGCGCATGATCTCGGCAACTTCATCGGAAGGCTTCGATCCCGTGAACTCCATGTCGTAGGACGCCGTCTCGTGGCGCTCAAGCTTTGCGCTTACCCTCGATTCGAGAATCCTGTGCGCTTGATGGAGGGGCACGAACTTCGACTGCTCGCTGTCAGACTCATGGAAGACCATCGTCTGCCGCGGAGATAGCTCGCCGTTGGAGGACTCTTCGTTGAACTCTTCACTCAATGGGTGCGTGCTCCCAGAATCTCGCGAGTGGTGCTTTCTCCGCTTTTCAGGCTCCATGGTCAACCTGCAATAATGGCGAATAAAAAGCGAAAGTCGCCTTGACTTCTCAAACCCGAGGGTCCAGCCTCCCAATCCATCTGGTGGAGTGGAGGAACGAGCATGGGTACTCAGTTGAGCGCGGTTCTAACGGAGTCTGGATGTCGAGGCAGGGATGTATTGCAGGCGGCAGCAGCCTTGGCGCCCTTTCCCCTCTTTCCATCACAGGAGGCCTTGACTACAGAGTCCGGCATTCTGCGCGGCGAATCGGCCGTATGCATCGCACCGACGGGTTCCGGGAAGAGCCTGATCGGCGATGCAGCGGTTCTCAAGGCCCTCGACCAACGCCGCGCTGCGGTGGTTCTGGTGCCGACACGTGCGCTGGCGCGGGAGCGTGCGGAACAGCTCGCCATTGCTCTCGGCCCCGCAGGGTTCCGAGTGGCGGCCAGTTCCCGCGATGATCGCACCTCAGACATCGAAATCGAAGGCGGCAGGGTGGATGTGGTCGTCGCCGTATACGAGAAGGCGCGCTCCCTGTGGCAACGGTCCCCCCTGTGGAGACAATGTGTCGGCACCATCGTGGCCGACGAGTTGCAGGTCATCGGCGACCCCGAGCGCGGCCCGGCAGCGGAGCTTCTTCTAACGCTTTGGCGGCGATTCAGCCCCAGTGTCCAGATTGTCGGTCTCTCATCTGCCCCATGGGTTCAGCACATCGCCCCGCGCCTGGGTTGCGGCGTACATCATAGCAAGCATCGCCCGCAGAACCTCCGCGTCGGCATCGCAAATGTGGAGTCGAGGCGTCTCGTTTACTCGGACGGTGATATCCCTGAGGAGATCCTTGAGGGCGAGAGTACTGAGGCGGCGGTTTGGCCCCTCCTTCAGAAGCTCCCGAAACCGGCCATCGTCTTCTGCCCAACGCGCCGTCAAGCAACACAGCTTGTGTCGCTCATCTGCGATCACCTGCCGTTCGCTCAAACGCAGGTGCAGTTTGCAGAGCAGAACGCAATGGCCGGCGCCCTTCGCGATCTGGCGTCGCGCGGCGTGGGGCTCCACACGGCAGAGATGACTCGCCAGCAACGGCGCGAGGTGGAGGCCGCCCTTCATGATGGCGAGTTGAGCGTCTGCGTCGCGACGACGACTCTCGGCGAAGGGGTCAACATTGGTGTGCGCTCGGTTGTGGTGATGGACTGCACAACCTCTCATTTATCAATGGCCTATGGAAATTTGATCGGCCGAGCGGGGCGGCCTGGAACGGGAGATGGAACCGCTGTGATCGTGGTCGATGGTGATCAGGGAGAGGCGCGGGTGCGGCGTGCCCTGTCCGGCGAGGGGAGCGTTGCGTCCGGTAGATCTGCTTCGATCCAGACCCGCCTCGAATGCCTGGCGCACCTTCTTGCCGCTGGCCTTTCGGCTCGGTCGCAAGTTGAATTGCTTTACAGTCAAATCCATTTCTTGTCGGGAACCCTCGATCAAACTCAATCACGCGGCGAGGCGCTCGGGCTGTGGCACACGCACGCCGAATCATTGAAACTCACGCCACTCGGCCAGCTCTTTTCCGTCGGCGGCGTCCCGGCGGAAACGCTCTCCGGCTGTCGAACGCTCCTGCGCCGATTCCCGGAAGGCGGCGGCGACGCGGCGATGCTGTTTCTCGCGCTGGGCGGCGGAGAATCGTGCCAGCGGCTGAGCCTGGCTCCCGAAGAACGCACCTCCGCGCGGTGGGTCATCGAGCTTTGCGATTTGCTCGCCGGCGATCCCTCGCCGCTCGCCCGGTGGTTCTACGATTACCTTTGGGAAAACAGGAGCCTCCCCCGCCGGCACCATCAATCCGCCAAGGCGGTGCTGCTGCTCCTCGCCGTCCAGCAGGGTCGCGAGCCCGAATCGCTCGAACTGGAGTTTGGCATCGCGGCAGGAGTGATCGAAACGCTCGCCGAGAATTGGCTCCATATCATCCGCCAGATCGAGAAGCTCGACGAAGTAAACCCCGAGTTCGCCTTTGCCTTCGCAGAGTCTTATCAGCAGGAGTGCCCCTCCGTCGACGCCAGTCCAGCTACTCAATCGATCAATGGAGCGATTGAACCTGAGCCAGCTCTTCTGATACGCCACGGCTCGGCGGGCCTCGTCTCCTTCGGAGGGTGCGAGGTGAAGCTCAGCCGCCTGCAGTTTCGGATGCTGGAACTCCTCGCAAAGTGCGGCCGCGACGGTGCGCCTTACGAGCGGATCGAGCGCAGCGTGTGGCCCGACGCCCACGTCGAGCGCCAGCAGGTCGGCTTCCATCGCAGGCGTCTTGAAGCTCGGCTCCAGCAGGCCGCTTCATGGCCCAAACAGATTGTCGAAACCATCCCCTGCTGGGGTCTGAGGCTCACCATTGATCCGGCGCAGGTCACCTTCGAAAATGTCCCGGGGGAAGGGCTTGTTTGCCGCGCCGTGCGGGCGGGGCTCAATTCCGTTGCCAGAGCAATCACCGTGCAGGTATGAATTCGCTGCTCCCGGGCGAATTGAATTCTCCTCGCCGGGAGCTGCGACCGGGCTCCGCGCCATCGGCCATGCCGTTGCGCCCCCCGGCGAACCCCAATTCGGAACTGCCATGCTCCACAGTCGTAACAAGCGAATCGAAGAAAGCCTCAAACAGGGCCTCTCGCAAATTTTCCAGAGTGAGATCAGCGATCCCCGGCTTCCGGCGATCTTCACGATCTCCCGCGTCCACGTCGCCAAAGACATGCGCGACGCGACCGCACACTATAGCCAGCTTCCAGACGACGAGGCGGCGCTCGACGCCACCGAAGAGATGCTTGAGGACTGCATCAAGTTCGTCCGCAATCGCCTCGCGCAGATGGTGAACCTGAAATTTACGCCGGAGCTGCATTTTCGCTACAGCCCCGCTGAAAAGCACTACCAGAACATCAACTCGATTTTGAAGACGCTAGACATCCCGGAGGAGAGCGACGAGCCCGAGGAGAGCGGCGGGTAGCACACTGGCCATCGCGCCAACGTTTTCGCCCATGTTTGTGAAAAATATCACAAACTCCCCTTGAGCCCGTTTCACCGCTGCGGCACTCCTCACCAAGGACAAATCTGGAGGATCATCACCACCGTGGAAGGTTACAAAGAATTTCTCAGCCAAGACCTCGCCATGGTGCGTCGACACCTCGACAAGGTCTTCCAGGTGGAAGGCTCGCTCATGGGCGAGGTCGCCGGATTTGTCAGCGAGTCACGCGGCAAAATGCTCCGCCCAGCGATGGTCGCACTCGTCGCCCGCGCCTATGGCTACGATCCCACCGCCGGAAAACAAGCCCTCCTCGGCGCCGCCGTCGAGCTCTTCCACGTTGCCACCCTCCTCCACGACGACGTCATCGACGAAGCCCCCCTCCGACGCGGCCGCGACACGGTCAACGCCCGCTGGGGCAATGACGTCGCCATCCTCTTCGCCGATTACCTCTACGCCAGCTCCTTCGACTACGCCCTCGAATCGCTCCAGCCCGAAGTCGTCAAAGTCCTGAGCAAAACCACGCAGAAAATGACCGAAGGCGAAATGTTCCAGATCGAGAAGCGCGGCGACTGGCTCAGCGTCGAGGACTACTTCTCCATCATCCGCATGAAAACCGCCCACCTCTTCAGCGCCTGCGCAGGACTCGGCGCCATGGTCGCCGCCGCCCCCCCTGACCAAGTCCAGAAAATGTTCGAGTTCGGCCTCCACTTCGGCATGGCGTTTCAGATTACCGACGACGCCCTCGACTACGAGGCCCAGGAAGACAATTGGGGCAAGCGCGTCGGCGCCGATCTCAAGGAAGGCAAACAAACCCTGCCGCTCCTTCATACAATTCAACAAGCCGACGACACCGACCGAAAAGCCCTCCTCGAAGTCCTCGCCAACGGCCGCGACTTCACCACCGTTCACGGCTACGTCAAAAAATACCAAGGCGTCGATTACTCCCTCGAAAAAGCCGCCGAGTTCACCAAGTCCGCCCTCGACATTCTTGAAAACATGCCAGAGAGCGACTCCTCCGCCGTCCTCAAACAAATCACCGACGGCGTCCTCGTCCGCCAAACCTGACCAGACCGCGATTCAACAGCACGTCGACCAGACCACAGCATCTGCCACGACCGGGAGGACTTGACCTCTGGCGTGCGGAAGCAGTATGTGTACGCTATCTGAGGCGTCGTGAACAGTCAATGAACCACTATGCGGAAACAGCGTTTGCGGCCAAAGTCGATGAGATCTTCGGGCCGAGAGTCTCTGTCGGTTACAGGGGTAACGAGTGCGAACTAGCGCGGGGATTGGTCTGGGATATCGACGGCATCTTGGCTGGCGACAAAATTTCTCATGAAGACGCCGTCGAGTACTTGGCCGTGCTGTTCAACGGACGGCTCATTGAGGACCCCGTATTCTTCATTCACCAGTTACCAACGCTCTTGGAGTATTGGTATAAGGAGCTTCTTTCCCCTGAACCATGTTTCGGGGACGATCGCGAGGTGGGTACATATCTGTATCCGATTCTCTACTTCCTCCAGAGAGACATGTTTCAGCTCGGCTCTTTGATGGATAATTCGATCGAGAAACTTAGAGACATCTTCTGTCACGGAATGCTTTCCGAATTCGAGACTTTCGGCGACATGTATATGCCGTACAGATGGTTTGATCTTCTTCATTCCCACCTCTCGATCTGGAATGACTTGGAGCGAATCTTTCAAAGAATAGAGTCGGATAAGCCGTTCTGGCAAGAAGTGTATGTACGGTACATTGCAAGTGTGCTTGATGATACCGCACATCCATACATCGAGCGAGCAAGCTCCTATTGTCCGGCCTTCAAAGAAGCACATTTCGAACGCACGCTCATATTGAGTGATGACGTGTTCGAGTTGCTCCGGCAGAGACTCGATTTTACAAGAGTACAGGAACGCCTGCTATCAATCAAAGAGCCAGGTCCGGCGTATGCCGCATTAGAGTTGTCAAAGTCTATCAGCAGGCCCGGTGTGCACTCCAAGATGATGTCCCTGCTTCGGAAGGAACTCAATACCTTTGGCCAGCAAAGGAGAATGTTTTGACTTTATGGTTTCTAGGCTAAGATAAACTCCACCGGGCAGGACTTGACCGCCATCGTACGCAAGCAGTATGCGTATGACTCGGCGGACCGGTTTGCATGGTAACCGGTTCTCGCTTGCACAATTGACGGTATCGACTGCTTGTTACAAAGGAACGCGATCACATGAATGCCAACAGACAGCTTTGTAGAGTGGCCATGTTTGCTGCCGTTTTGGTTCTAAGCGCCTGCACGTCGCAGATCGATCCGGGTGAGTTTCAACGTTCAGATGATAAGTCAGAACGCCTGGTCTTTTTCCCCGACGGCAAGCTCCTCCAATGTTTTCTTATCAAAGATTCGCTCATTGAGATCGCCAGAGTAGGGAGCTACAAAATCGATGGTCTCGTGCTTATTCTCAAGGGGTTCCTTCCGTCTTCGATTCCCGAGGAGCGAGCCAAAGATAGTACGTATCACTTAGACGGCGCTGGTAACAACAGATTCCGCGTACCGTACGGACATTATGTGGAAGACGACCTTGTATTGTTCACCCGGGTCGGAGACATTTCGCCCGAAGTTGAGGAGCGATTGAAGCGGGTAGAGCAATGAGTCAAACGATTCGTAACTTCGCCCCCTTCATTTCGAAGCTGTTGCTAAAGATGGGTGCACTTATCATCCTCCTGCTACTCATGGGTCACTGCTCAATCAAACTGTTTCATTACCTAACCGATTCTAGAATGGAGCAGTTTGATGAAGGAACCCACTATGGGCTTACAATTGGAGATTCCTATTCTGAGGTGTTAGATAGCCTGAATGACAGATTTGGTGACATTGAGCTGAGGCCGAAGAAAGATAGACGTGATTACACTTGGTTAGATACATCTCCCCGGCTTCGATTGCAGCTTTCCGATGCGATAGAAGATCCCTCATTATTGGATAGATCACCCTACTGGGTTTGGTGGCCGTACAGGCCTCCGATTATGGCGTTGACCGTTGGGTTCACTGAGGGCCGATTGACCGAGATTTGGGTAGTGAAGAAGCACATTATGCTACACTAAAGGATCGCTGAAAGCCCCCGAGCTGCGAAGCCGCTGGCTACATCGGCGCGATGGAGACCTGCAATGGTAAGACTTGGAAACTTCCTAGAGATACTTAGATCCGTTTGGCGCGGGGGATTGGCAAGGTGGCTGCTTCGTGGCGTCGCAATCGTGATTCTGGTGGTAGTGGCCTATATTCTTTTGCTTCTGATTCTTGAACGTCTATCGACCAAGTGGTACGAGAATTTCGATGAAGGCACACATTATGGACTCACAATCGGCGATTCGCGATCAGAAGTGATAACGAGTCTCGAAAATGAGTTTGGCGACATTAGGATTATGGCTCGCCCAAGTTTGGATTCATCCAATTGGGGAAATCCTATAAGACTCTTAGAATTGAAGGATGATCCGTCCTTGCTGAACAGCTCACCCCACTGGGTTTGGTGGCCGAACACAGTTCCGATTCATTCGCTGACGATTAGTTTCACGGGCGATAAACTGACCCACATTCGGGTTGCTAGACAACGAATCAAACTAATGTAGGCAACAAAACTCGCTGGGAGGACTTGACTGCTGGCGTGCGGAAGCAGTATGCGTACGACTCGGCGGACCGGTTTGCATGGTAACCGGTTCTCGCTTGCACAATTGACGGTATCGACTGCTTGTTACAAAGGAACGCGATCACATGAATGCTAACAGACGGCTTTGTATGCTAGTCATGCTTGCTGTCGCTTTGGTTCTAAGCGCCTGCAAAGCGCAGATAAAGCCGGGTGAGTTTCAAAGAGCAGATGATAAGTCTGAACGCTTAGTCCTTTTCCCCGACGGCAAGCTCCTCCATTGTTTTCTTATCGAAGATTCGCTCATAGGGATCGCCAAAGCAGGGAGCTACCATCTCGATGGTCGCATGCTTAGTCTCAAGGCGTTCCTTCCGTCTTCGTTTCAGGCTGAGCAAGTCGAAGGAGGTGTTTACACAGTAGTTGCAGGCAACAATCGATTCCTTGTACCGTACGGACAGATTGTTGAAGACGACCTTGTATTGTTCACCCGGGTAGGAGACATTTCGCCCGAAGACGCGGAGCGACTGAATCGGGTAGAGCTATGAGT
>JAUIJJ010000363.1 GCA_030431385.1 bacterium
CGTGTTTATCTGTGGTCAAAGAATGTCTCCCTGCTGCTACTGGCTGTATCTTCCTCCCAGCTTAATCAGTGCGCCATTTTCCTCAAGGTGCTCCTTTTGCAGTTCCTGAAAATCCCCCACGAGGTTTATGAAGCGCGCGAAGTGTCGTCGACCCAGATAGCGAACGAGCTTTGCATGATAGCGAGCGACCGGTTTGCACTGAGTCAGCACGAGCAGCGCGATGATTGTCGCTACAAGGACAGGTGCAGACGCGCTCTCCCCGAGGACGGCGACATTGGCCCAGACGATACCCGCCGAGAACACGATCAACGGAAGCCACCAGACGAACGTCGCCAATGCCTGCCGGATACTGTAATCCTCTGCCTGTAGGACGAACAAGATCGATCTCAGGAGCGGAACGCCCTTCAGCCGGCGCTTGCCGACTCGCATCGTCATGCTCCAGAAAACATCACCATGAACGAGACACGAGTTTATGCCGGGAACCACGCATGCCAGAAGGAGGAAGTAAGAGACAATCGCGCCGCTCATCAGGCACGAAGTCAGCCATGCACCTGTCTTGTATCCGATGAAGGCAGCGACTCCCGCAAAGATCAGAATCGTGCCCAGCGCCATTCCCCAACCGTCTCCGGGCTTTCGAAAGCCGCGTACCAACTCCCCAACAAAGAGGTCTCTTGTCGTCAGCGACGTACGCTCCAGGTCCTCCCAGATTTCGCGATTCGAACATTGAAGAATCGCCCCCGGCGTTCTTGGGAACCTCCCGGTTTTTCGGAAGAGCGAAACCACGGGGCCGAGGGCCGCTACTAACAATCCGATCCCGATAATCCAAACTCCCCCAAAGCCCATGTTCGGTCTGGTCACGAAGAGGAATCCACCAAGAGCCAGGAAGCACGCGAACACGACTAAAGAGATGATCAGCGGCCCCTTGCGAAGCTTGTCCCCCGATTTGAGCCTGGGCATTCCCGGGGTGGGTGCCGTCAGGAAGTAATCGTAGGGCGCCCTGAGTTCCTCCTCGGCGAGTTCTGGAAACTCCTCCAGCAGCCAATCGATCGGTACGATGATCTCTTTGGCGCAAACTGGAGAGTGGAAAAGCGGATTGTGGATAGGTCCCGCAGGCGTTTCGGCAATCTCCTTCAGCGTCTTGAGAAAACCCCGCTTCACAATCGGAGGCGGCGTGTCGAGGCCCGGAATCCAATACCTCTCGTGGGCGATGTATGTGATTGTCGGCTTGGTCATAGCGATGCCATGAATCCCGATGCACCGGGAAACCGCAAGCGGTGAGGCGATCTAAAAAGGAAAGAGGCGGCCCGGGGATGGGCCGCCTCTTTAGAGTGCATTCGATTTCGGTGTTGCTTACTTGATTCCTAGAAGCTCGATCTGGAAAGCAAGTGTTGAGTTGGGCGGAATTGCTCCACCAGCGCCACGACTGCCGTACGCAAGGTCAGGCGGAATGACGAGAACGGCAAGACCACCGGGCTTCATCATGCCAACGCCCTCGGTCCAGCCTTTGATCACGCGGTTGAGACCGAACTGGGTCGGCTTGCCGCGGCTGTAGGAGCTGTCGAACTCGCGCCCATCGAGGAACATGCCGCGATAGTGAACTTCAACGGTATCGGTCGGCGCGGGCATCTCGCCCTCACCCTCGTTGACCATCATGATGTAGAGACCGCTATCGGTCTTAGTGAACTTCTTGCCTTTTTCCTTTTCGGCTGCGGCGATGAATTCCTCGACGGTAACCGAAGAAGCGGCGAGTTTCGCGGTGGATGCGGACTTTTCAGTCGGCTTCGCTTTCGCCTTCTCCTCCATCTTTGCGACCTTCGCGGCCAGATCTGCGTTGTTGTAACCCTCCGGGAGACGAACGTCTTCGATGATTACTGCCTCGGCAGGCACAACCTTGCCGCCGGGATACTTGGCGTGCTCGATGGTTTCTGTGGCCTTGATCTTGTCGACCACTTCCTTGCCTTCGACAACTTTACCAAACACGGCGTATCCGGCACCGTCATTTGGCTGGTCGAGGAAAGCGTTATCGGCGACGTTGATGAAGAACTGCGCCGTGGCGCTGTCGGGCTGACGACCGAGGCGCGCCATCGCGATTGTGTAGTTTTTGTTCTTCAGACCGTTCTTCCACTCGTTCTTGATCCCCGGGCGGATGCCTTCTTCCTTCTTATCGAGGTTGGGAAGGAACCCACCACCTTGGATCATGAAGCCATCCATGACTCGGTGAAAAACTGTGCCGTCGTAGTAATCGTCGAGGGCGTACTGAACGAAATTGTTCACTGTGATGGGCGCATTTTCGGCGTCCAACTCCAGCGTGATCTCGCCCATGTTGGTCACGAGGACCACATGCGGCTTGGACATATTAGTCTCCTTGGTGGTTGTTTCGTCCTGCGCAGTGGCCGGACTGAAGAGTAGCGCGAGGGCGAGCACCGCCGCCGCTGCCAGAATCTTCTTCATAGCGTTACCTTTCTTTCAGAATTTTGCAGAACACTGCCGAGACAGACGCCCGTGCGAAAGGGGTTTTTACGCCCTCACCGGGTTGAACTGCCACGCTTGCTGAGGAGCTCAGCCAGCTTGTTTTCATCTACGCAGGAATCGTGACTGGTGCGGCGGGAAGACTCCCTCCTCGCCGCACCAACCGAAAAGCTATCGGAGCACCCAGCCCTGACGGTGAATCACACCGGGCTCGGCGGAATGCGACATCGGACGCGCTCTCAGTGAGAAGAGGAAATCAATCAGCGCATCCTGATCCACCTCGGGGAGTGCCCTGAACGCGATGATGGAATCGTTGGCCTCGCTGCCTGGACCCTCGTGAAAGAGGATCGCGTCGCGAAGCGTCGTCGCGCGGCCATCATGAAGCCACGGCGCCGTGTCTGCCACACCCCAAAGCGGCCGCGTCACGAAGAGCGGGCGGTCCACCATGATCCCGGCCACGTCCGTTGCCTCAGGGATCGTGTCGGCCAGATTATCACCCATGCGATGACGTCGAAGGTCCGAGTAAAGTGGTACGTCGATTGAACCGTCCGTGCCACGCGGCAGGCGGGGGAGGGCTTCATCGGGAAGGAAGTCCGTGTTCAAATCGACCGTGACACCCGGCGGGCGATCTCCCGCGAGCACCCGCGAATCCGACACAGCATCGGCGAACGAATCCCGGTTCTTCATCCAGTTGTATTGGACGACCGTGGGGAGCAGTTCCGACGCAAGCTCGGGCATCGTCAGCGCAATGTACGAGGGGCGCATCTTCGAACGAATGGAGACAAACTCTGGCCGCTCCTCTTCCATTTTGCGCTGCATTTCCGTAATCATGCGCGGATCGATGATCGTCACGCGCGAATCGTTGATCTTGAGGGTGGGAACGTGGCACGTCGCGCAGCCAACATTCTCAAAGACCTCGCCGCCGCGAATCACCGACGCCTCTTCGAGCCCGTGCATGTCCTGCATAGGGGGCCGGTTCGCCGCGAGGAACGCCGCAATCGCGCTCACATCGCCCTCCAGCATCTCGAAATCGATATCGTCCACCAGCGTCCCGTTCGGGTTGTCGTTGGGGATGATGCCGCGCTCGAGCGTTTCCTTTGGCTGCATGGAAAAATGGAAGTTCAGCGCGTTCGTGATGAAGTTGCGCAGCGTGCTCGCGATGCCCTTGAACTGGAACGGGCGGATCACGAAATCCTCGCTCACGCCTTCGACCTGACTGACATCGAGCGAGCCATCCCCGCGCACCGTGAGCGTCCCGAACTCAACGCCCTTCGCGCTGAGGTCCACGGT
>JAUIJJ010000017.1 GCA_030431385.1 bacterium
CTTCCCGACGCATTCGACCCGACGCAGCTAGTTGGCGGTGGCGTATCCGACGCCGACTTCGACGGCGACGGCTTCTCCGACTTCTACGAAGTTCTCTTCGGCTCTGATCCGGAAGATGCGACACAGACACCGCTTCTCGGCGACGTCGACAGCGCAGTCGCTGGTATCGACTTCACCGACGGCATCAAGATGCTCCGCGTGTTCCTCGGTCTCGAGGCGCTTTCCGCACTCGACAACCCGGCACTCTTCGACGTGAACCGCGACGGTGTGAACGACAACGTCGATGGCGTCATCACCATCAACTACTTCCTGGGCAACATCACCGTGCTGCCCTTCGGAAGCTGATTCCCTCAGGGAATCGACCCCATCAAAAGGAGATGGCAATGATGACACATGCAAAAAAACTAATCGCAACAATCGCAACCGTCGGGTCGGTAGGAATCACATCGGTAGCGCTCACTGGTGGCGGAGGTGCTGTCCTGACCTCCACCGTCGAAAGTGTCGCTAGCGACTACGCTCCGAGCACAAACTTCACGATTCGCGTCGCGACGACCTCAAACGCCTCCGGCCAAGCACCATCCCACGCAGCCCTGCGCTTCTTCTACGATCCTGCAGACGTCAGCTATGTTTCAGCATCAGGCATGGCAGTCGACGGATGGTTGGGTACAGTGGACGCCATGGCAGTTGGCTCGGAAGAGGCCACTACGTCGACGCTCGTTTCTCGAGACATTCCGACGCTCGGCAATTTCTCGAATTCAAACCACACTCCGGATGTGATGGAAGTCACCTTTCAGGTCTCCGCCTCACCGACATACCCCATCGATATCAGCTTCGATATGGATCCGGGGTCCTCATCCGGGGCGAACTCGTTCCTGACGACTTCGGCGCTTCCGCTGCCGGTCGCTGGGATCAGCTACAGCGCCACCGAAGGTCTCGCGCCGATCAGTAGCGTCGACGACTGGATGATGCTGAACGACTAACATGTCCGGCACTATCGGACGACAGTAGGACAATACGGAAGGAGCAGGCCGACGAGCTACGAACGCTCGTCGGCCCTGCTCCGCCTTCATTTAAGGATTTGAGGAGATACTGAATGTATTCGAGTTCCCGAGTGATCTTAGTTCTGGCGATGCTTGCGGCCATGGTTCCATCGTTTCTGATGGCAGACGCCGTTATCAAATCGCGAATTGTTGATGATGTAGTCTTGGAACCTGGTAAGGAATTCGAAGTCGAGTTCTTTGTAGACTCGAACACATCGGCTCCTCCGACGGTCTTCGCCCTTCGTGTCAACTACGATGGCGACGCAGTTGAGTGGTTGTCAGTCGCCTCCGGAAGTATGGGCGGCGTGATCCCCGGCCCTGAAGAAGGCACTCCCACAGATCGATTCCGCGACGTCGCGGGCGTTGGGTTTTCCAATGAAGACCCGACTCCCACGCTGATGCGCGTGAAATTTCGAGTCCTCGATACACCAAGCCCCCCCGCAACTGTGGGCATCGGTGATGATCCAGGAACTCCTCTAAACTTTGCAGACGCTACCAACACACTCATCCCACATACATTCGATTCGTCCCCGACGACCGATGTTCCCGTGGTGGTGACAGGTAGCGCGACAATCGCCACTGAACTCTCTGCCCCGATGGGACTTTCCGAGGGCGGCGAGTTCGAAGTTCGCTTCCACGTGAGCGATAACACGACATTCCTGACACCCGGCGCGGCCGACGTCCGCGTTCGCTGGAACCCTCAGTCAGTCATGCTGGTCTCCGGCACCGCAGGGCAGCTCGGCACCCTCACCTCCGGGACCACGACAGTCGTATCTCCGAGTCAGGTTTACAAAAATTTCCAGACAGCGGGCAATCCCGGCAACGGCGATAACATGCCCGACGTCTTCACGCTGCGATTCGTGGTTGTGAACTCGCCGTTCGTGCCATTCTCCATTTCCGGCGCAGACAACCCCGGCGGCGACCCGACGCTCCTCGCGACGACTATGGTCGACGAAATCCCGGCAGACTTCGACAACTCGGACACCTCCGGCCTGACAATCGCCGGGGCGGGCGCGGCGCTCATTCGTAGCTCCGTCGTGGCGCCCCCGCTAACAATCGGCTCGGAATTCGAAGTCCTCGTCTCTGTTGCAGCGAACTCCTCATCAGAAGTTCCCGGCAAAGCCGATCTGATGCTCTCATGGGACAAGGATTCAGTCCAATTCCTTAGTGCGCAGCCCGGCGACCTCGGCGCCGTTGCCGTCGGAGCAGTCACCCTCAACGGCAGCATCGCTTCAGCCCCGATCACGACCGCAGGAAACGGCGGGAACGCCGACGCGACACCGGACGTCTTCACCGCCCGCTTTCGCGTTCGCGAGAATCCGTTCCTTCCCTTCGACATTACAGTAGCCGACAACACCGCATCCTCCGAGCCGTTCACCGCAACCGACTTTACCACGGCAATCAGCCGCAACTACGACTCCGGCCCCACGACGAACCTCAACGCAAACGACGCGGGCATCGCAGTTGTCGAAACGACTCTCGTCGGCGACGGCTCGCTTTCCGATTCCGACATCGACGTCGTGATCGCACTTTCCTCGAACACGACCGGCCAGCTTCCCGGCGCAGCAAAGTTTGTCATCAACTACGATCCTTCCAAGGTGACTTTCGACTCGGCCATGGATGGCGACCTTGGAGCCGTCATGGTCGCCGGCGGCATGCCTCCTCGCCGAGGCGGTATGGCCCAACTCGTCGTCAGCACTGCTGGCAACGATTCAAATGCCAACCCGACACCGACAGTCGCAACGATCCGCTTCCACACCGCCGTGGGTCTTGTCACTCCCTACTCGATCGAAGTCGCTGGCAATGGTGACGTCCCCGCCGCCCTCACAGAAGCAGTCACCGGCGACGCGATCCCGCGTACTTTCAACAACACAAACACCACGAACATCGGTGGTGGCCCCGGCGGAGTCGCAGTGATTGCTTCGCAGGTCGTTTCCGGTGACCCAATGACGGAAGGCGCGACCTTCGAGGTCGAAGTCGCTGTCACCTCCAACTCCGCAAGCCTGACCCCGATCGAGGCAGCCCTCGACGTCACATATGACACCAACTCGCTGACACTCCTCAGCGCTGCCGCAGGCGACCTCGGCACCCCGATCATTGGGCTGGCTGAAAGCGCGGGCGGAACGATGGTTGTTCAGGGCGTCGCGACAGATGGCAACGCAGCGAACGCCTCCAGCACGCCATCAATCTTTACCCTGACATTCGAGGTGAACGTCGGCGCGTTCACACCGTACTCGATCCTCTTCGCAGATCGCGCCGGTTCGACCGCACCGCTCCTCGCGGCCGACTTCGCGACCAGCATACCGACCTCCTACGACAACAGCGGGACGACCAACATCGTCGGTCCTCCCAATGGAACAGCAGTCATCCAAACCAGCGTCGCCTCCGGCGACCCGAACCTTGAGGGAGGCACCTTCGACGTTCTCGTTCGCGTCGCCTCAAACGGCAGCGGCGAGACACCAGTCGCAGCCGCGCTCCGCGTCGCCTACGACACAGACAGCCTCGAGTTCGTCAGCGCCGGCGCCGGTGCCCTCGGCGGCCTTGATCTCGGCCCGGAGCAGACGGACGGATTCACAGAGTACCGTGACGTCACCACACGTGGCGACGGCCCAGCCGGCCAGTCGCTTCCCGATGTCTTTACTCTTCGCTTCAGAGTCGTCTCCGGCCCGTTCGTTCCCTACTCGGTGATCGTCGGTCCGGACCCAGCCTCTACTCGTCCGCTACTTGCAGACGACTTTGCGACGAACATTCCCGTGACCTTCGACAACGCTGCGACGACCGATTTCCCCGGCCCCGGCGGCGGTGGAGTTGCGATCGTGGAAAGCCAGATCGCGTCCGGCGACCCCTCAATGGCCGGAACCGAATTCGACGTCCTCTATCGCGTCTCCTCGAACCCGACTGGGCAGGTTCCCAGCTCGGCCGCCTTCAGGCTTCGCTACGATACAGCATCGGTTGAGTTCGTTAGCACGACAGCCGGTGATCTTGGCGGAGTGATCGTGGGCAATGAAGAGTCGGCTGGTGGCACCGTCGTTACCCGCGACGTCCTCACCGACGGCTCTGGCGGCAACATGTCCATCATGCCCGAAGTCTTCACCGTGCGCTACCGCACGATCCTTGGCGCGGCCTCACCATTCTCGATCCTCGCTTCCGATGATCCCGATTCAAGCGCGCCGCTCCTCGACGACATGCTCAATATGAACATCGCCCACACCTTCGACAACAACGCCACGAGCGGCATCGTTGTCGGCCCGGATACTGGCTCGGCGGTTGTCCGCACGCTCATCGCGAGCGGCGACCCGACCGTCCCCAACTCCGAGTTTGAAGTCCTTGTCGAAGTCTTCGACAACCCGACCACTTACACGCCGATCGCTGCCGCCTTCCGCCTCTCCTACGATCCTGAGAGCGTGGAGTTCGTCGGTGCCCAGGCCGAGGACCTCGGCTCGCTTCAGGTCGGCCCGGAAATGATCGATGGCACCGGAGTCGTGCGCGATATCTCCAGCCAGAGCAACATCTCGAACGTTGATACGACGCCGAGCGTCTTCACGGTTCGCTTCCGCACGACGGCCACGCCGCTCTCACCCTACTCGATTCTCGTGAGCGACGATCCCATGTCCTCCCTGCCGCTTCTGGCATCGGACTTCTCGACGAACGTCCCTCACGTCTTCGACAACAGTGAGACGACTAACCTCATCGCCGTCTCCAACGGCCAGGCGCTCATTCGTTCCAGCATCGCATCTGGCGACACGGAAACACAGGGAGCACTCTTCGACGTACTCGTCGCAGTGGTCTCCAATGATACCGGCCTCACGCCATCCGCTGCATCGTTCCGAATGGTGTACGATACCGAGTCAGTCAGTTTCGTCAGCGTTACGGGAGCTGAGCTTGGAGGCGCGATTGCCGGGAATGAAGAAACAGTGACTGGCACGACCGTCTTCCGCGACATCGTTTCCGATGGAACCGGCGGCTCGGGGAACCTCGTGCCAGAGGTCTTCCTGGTGACCTTCATGGTCAACAACCCGGCCGTTGGCCCGTACAGCATCCTCTTCCAGGACGACCCGGACAGCTCAGCGCCGCTGCTTGCCAATGACCTCGCAACAAACATCCCGCATACCTTCGACAACGCGGGAACAACGAACCTCGGCACCACGCTTCCAACACCGACGCCGACGCCGACCCCGACGGTCACGCCAACACCGACAGCGGTTCCCACGACGCCCACGATGACGGCAACACCGACTCCGACGATGACGATCACACCGACGCCCACAGCGGTTCCGACAACGGCAACCATGACGCCGACGGTCACCCCGACTATCGTTGTCACGCCCACAGCGACGACGGTTACGCCGACGATGACACCTACACCAACGACACCGACACCGACGGCGACGGCGACACCAACGGTCGCGACGCCCACGCCGACAGATACGGCAACGCCGACTGCGACTGTTGAATCGCCGACACCGACGGTAACCATCACTCCGACTGTCACCCCGGCTCCGACGCGGATCATCTTCGAGTTCGATAATGACGAAGAAGGCTGGCAGTACTTCTCACCGGCGATGTTCAGCAACCCGGTCGGAAGCTACACCGCCGACCGCCTCGACGTTCAGACCTCAGACAACACCAACAGCTTCGGCTATTGGGAGTCCCCGATGTTCCAGATCGGCGGCACCGCCCCGCCCCGCACGATCCTCATCGGAGGTGGAGTCGGCGCAGGCTCGCTCTACCGCTCGACCTTCACCGTCTCGACCGATCTGGCCGATCAAACGACCGTGCCTTCAGTGCGCGTCCGCTCATCCTCCGCTGACTTCCAGCAGAGCGATGCGCTGATCTCCAACTCAGAGTCCACCGCCGGCTTCTCACCGAACTCGTCGAGCGACTACACCTATGTCCAATACTTCAGTCAGCCCGCTGGCCAGAACCAGTTCCGCCTCGACTTCGACGTACTGAACGTCAACCCGCTCGACGCAGCTTCCGCTCGCCTCTCACTTGAGCGCGCGACCGTCGATGCTCTCGACGCTACCACGCTGACCGGCGAAGCCGCCGTCGCGACATTGGACTTCTCTGGCGCCAACACCAACGGCTTCACACAGCGCGACGCAGAGCCGTTCCTCGCCGCGCCGGAATTCGGCACGACCGCCGATGGTATCACGATCACCGGTACCTCAACACCGCGCGGACCAGAGGGCGGATTCATTCCGACCATCTTCGGCTACTGGGGTGCGGAGACCACGAACACGTTCGCCGCCGACAGGCTCTACCTGCTGACGTGGCGCGTTTCATCTGACGGCACGGACGTCGCCGAAGTCCCCGCATTCCGCCTCCGCGCCAACGACGGCTCGCTGCAACTCGGCGCGCTGGTCAACATCGAGTCGCAAGGCTCGCTCGCCCGAATCCCGGTCGACGGCAACGCCATCGAGTACCAAATGTGGCTGCAAACCCCGGCCGAGATCGCAGGCTCTACCTGGATCTTCTCCTTCGACTATCTCTACGTCGATAACACGGATAACGATCCGGCAGTCACCGTCACGCTGGAGAACCTCGACATCGTCAGCTACGACGTTCCCTAGTCGTACACAGTAACGAAACCACCCGGGGGCCCTCCAAGCGATTGGAGGGCCTCCTTCTTTTTACGGATTCCTACCATCAGCTGAGGGACATTCAATTTGGGCGGGTCACCCTGAATATTAACACTTCAATCGACTGAAGGTGTAGTAGTTCGGGAGTCACGAAATCATTATCAAACCACGACCGTTGCAACCTCTTTCCACAGCCTTTCTCGTTGACTCAATCTCGGGCAAAAGGCGCTCATTATACAAAATGAGAACAGGACAGACCCCACATGTTGAACACACCCCGCCAGGGAGTAGATCGCTACTATCAGGCACTCATCACTCTCATCTTGCTAGCACCTTCACTGGCGGTTTGCGAAGCAGTACCTTTCGATACCGCAGAGCCAATAAACGCCACAGGGTGGGACTCCAGAAGCGTCGCTCAAGTTCAAGCAGCAGACATGAATCAAGATGGGAACATGGATCTTGTATTCATCGAACCTGCTGAATCTAACGCCGCAACTTCAACTCCCGGCCGCATCCATTGGTTGTTGAGCGATGGTGGTACTCCGCCTTCCTATACCTTCTTTGACCCGGTCATAAGTGGTACGACAGTAGCGGCCGGCGATCTGGATTCCGATGATGATCTTGACTTGGTGGTATATCGCTATTCGAGAGGTCAGTTGGGATTTCCTCCTGTATCAGTAACATTTCGGAAACTCCTCTGGATAGACAACAGGCAGTCCTCTAGCGGCGATACAGTGACCCATGAGATAGATGGAACCTCAAGCATGAGCGGCCAGCCAGTTCTTGCAGACTTCGATTTGGACGGAGACCTGGATGTCCTGATCACCTCTTTTGACTCTATGGAAGGCACCTATCTCTGGTACGAGAATAACCTAAACGTGAATGGCACCTTCCCACCACGTGCATTCGCAAGCGCCCCGTCTGCCGGGACATTCAGCCAGACATTTGCCATCGATGCAAACAATGACGGTTGGATGGACATCATCACTACGTCGACTGACCTCTCCAGCAATGTGCGAATCCATGTATATACCAACGATGGGACTCCCACCGTCGGGACTTGGAGCCTGACAGACCTGGGGCAATCGCCTGACGACTCAGTAGATCTAGAAGTCGGCGACTTTAATGCTGACGGATTCGACGACATCGTTATCGGCCAGTCGAATGGAATTCCAGTCCTGCGGATCAACAATGGAACCTCTGAAGTTTCATTTACCAGCATTAACATCGATACTTCGCACGCGGAGGATTTCCCCCTACGAGGTACTGCTGATTTAGACCGAGATGGTGACATCGATCTATACTCAATTGACGGTTGGTTAGAAAACCGATTCGGAGGAACATGGGAGTATCATGAATTTGATGAATCTGTAGATGGCACAAGGCACTTTGCCGATCTCGACAGTGACAGTGATGTCGATATGATCTATCCGGAAGGTGCAAACTCGATTCAGTCATCTGCGAACAGGCTCATACATAGGGCGCCAGACTTTGCCGTTCCCTCCGCATTGAATAGCAATGCAGGGGAGCCGAAAGAATTGGTCATCGCGGATATCAATCAGGACGGGATCAAAGACATCGCATACTCAGTTGAAGGCACAGGAGATATTGGGTGGTTGGAACAGGGGCCTGATTCGAGAGCGACATTCACCCCTCGTCCAGTGGCCGCTCTCGGTGGTGCCTATGAGGTCGACGTCGCTGACATTAACCACGACGGGTTCCTCGACTTCATCGCCGCAGATGCCAATGCGAATTCGGTCAAATGGTTCGCCCACGACGGGACCGCTGCTCCCTCGTTTTGGGAAGTGAGAACGATTGTATCAAACGTCGAGGCAGAAACCCTCGCGACCGGTGACATTCGTAACGATGGCGATATCGATGTCATGATCGGAAACACTAATAACCATGCAATTCTTTGGTATGAGAATGACGGTACACCGGAGTCCGTTTCAGGCACAGATTGGCTTGTGAGGGTAGCTCTTTCCGGTCCACTCGGCATCGAGATGGTTCGACTGCACGATATCAATAGCGATGGCGACGTCGACTATGTCGCGGCATTCTCGGGCAGCGGGCAAGTTTGGTACGGTGAACAAAGCAACAACGCCGGTACCATCAATTTCGCCGGCACCAGTATAGCTACATTAGCCGGAGCACACACGGTGTTTCCGACAGACATTGATGGCGACGGAGGCGTCGATATTCTCGCGGGTGGAAGTGTCTGCACCGGCTCAATAGGAAACGAGGTGTGCACATCCGAACTCATCCTCTTGCGAAACAATGGCTCAGCTTCATTTACCCGAGTCTCCATTGACTCGACGCTGCGATTCATGGGCGACATACATGTAGACGACATCGACAACGACGGCGACTTGGACATTGTCACATCTCAAGTCAGGAACGTTTCACTATTCGACTATTCCGACGTTCTCATCTTCATCAACGACGGGGGAAGCACTCCTCAATTTACACGTGAAACCGTCCACTCGACGTTTCCCGGTGGGGCCATGTATAACGACTTCGAAACACTCGATCTCAATAATGATGGTTACCGTGAGCTGATCTCCGCAGGCAGAGCCGACGAACACATCGATTCGTTCGAAAACATCTCAGGGCAAGTCACCGTTCAACCTTTCGACGTCGCACCGGCTACCGTCGCTGAAGGCGCCCGCACGGCCGTGTTACGATTCAATGTAGCGCATCGTGGCATAGAAGGCGACGAAGACTTTACAGTCACTCTGCTGCGCACTCAGTTCCGAGACGCAGGATCGCAACTCCTGTCATCCCTCGAATTACATAAAATCGCCGATGCCATCAAAGTGTTTCGCGACAACGGCGACTCAGTCTTTAATGATGTCTCGGACCAAGAAGTCCCTTACCTATCCGTTCAAGCCGACGGTGCGATCACAATGGCATTCTTCCCCATTCCGCAATCGATGATTGGTGCCGGCGAAAGCCAGGACTTCTTCCTCGTCGTTGATCTGAATGCATTCGCTGCGGATTTGCCACCAACTGAGTTCCGCGCATTTCTGGATGGTGCGTTGATGGAACTCGAAGGCGATATTCTCGACTCGGAGGCGATTCATGTCGATTCGCGATCCGCGAGTTCGAAGATCATTTCGGTGTTGCCTACGATCAACGACCTACCATCCAGAGGCACCTTAATCGACACAGACCTCGATGGATTCGCAGACTACTTGGAAGTCTATCTGGGGTCTGTTGAAACCGACTCTAATTCCGTACCTCTGTTTGGAGACTTCAATCTGGATGGAACCACCAACATTTTGGATGCGATCATGTACGCACGCTACCTCGAAGAGAACTCTCTCCAAGGATTGTTGATGGACATCGACCTCGATGGCGACAACGACCTAAGCGACGCGCAGGCGCTCTTCGAATGGAGCATCGGCGACACGCGGCCGACGATCATCCCAGTAGAATGATTGTGTCATCGGAAAGCAAAGGCCCAACCCGACCGCCGCTAAATTGATAAGATTGTTACGTGAGAAAAATGGTGCCTCGTCAGGGACTCGAACCCCGAACCAACGGATTAAGAGTCCGCTGCTCTGCCAATTGAGCTAACGAGGCACCGTGGTTCTCTACGACTGATTGCCGCAGAGCGGTGAGGAGTCTCTTGAGCGACCCGTTCCAAGGCAAGTGAAATTTTCGGGGTTTTTCGTGAAGCCGGATGTCGTGCGCGATGGCTACTCGGAGTTGGAGAGGATCGAGCGAATCTGCATGTCGCCCATTTCGCGTTCGGCTTCGCGCTGGTTCGCTTCGAGTTCATTGATTCGCTTCTGAAGGCGCTTACTTTCCTTCTCCGCAGCATCTGCCCGCGTGTTTGCCGCGCGGGCGATTTCCTTCAACTCGCCGCCGCCGAGATCAACTGAGGACTTGTCAGAAACCAGCGGGCTTTCGAAGGGGAGCGCCAGCGGATAGTACGAGCGCCAGACGTAGCCGGTGGCTACTGCTACCACCATAAGGGCAAGCAACAGCCCGCCCTTCGCCACAGAGAATCCGCCGCTCTTTGCGCTGCTTTTTGTGGTTCTCGGTTTGCCTTTGGCTCGTGACCTTTTTGCCGCCACAGTTCCCAGTCCTCCTGCAAGATTCAGCGGGAACGAATCGGCCAACTGCACCTACACGGTCAAGATAAACTCCGTCGGTGCTTGCCGCTAAAAATGACTCTGCCTCCGCAAGCTGCGGAGGCAGAGTCGAGTCCTGCGTTTGACTGTTACCGGGTTACTGCGCCCCGTGGGGGAGCACGTCGCCGATCGTCGTGATCGGGTTCGCGATACCCGCTTCTTGGCCGCGGATCGTGATGATCATGTTGCCGCCACCAGCGCCGCCGACCGTGTACTCGGGGTCGAGTGCGTTTGTGATTCGACGGTTGGTTTCCTCAAGGTGTGCAACCGTGTAGGCGTCAAGGCCGCTTCCGCTTGCTGCCGATTCGATCTTCTCGTTCAGGTCGCTGAGTTCCTTCCACGCCAGCGTTCGTGCGATGGCGGGGTAGTAGCTCGACTCGCCCTGCGTCGCGATGTCGATGAGGCGAGCGACATACGCGCGCTGCAGGTTGCGACGCAGGTTGTCGATCATCGGCTTGCGAACAGTGAAGCTACCCGACTTGCCATCAATGACCTCACTCCACACTGCCTTCGTAACCGTGTCGAACAGTTCGGGAAGCGTCAGCAGGTCGGTGTCTTCGCTGACTCGGAACTCCGAGTCATAGACGTTCTGGATGCGGTCAGGGTTGAGCACGCTGAAGAGGACGTTCTTCTGCATCGAGAGAATGTCTTCCTGCACCGGGTAGGTCAGTGAGAGGCCCCGGTCGCGGCTGCCGCGGTGTGACCAACGGCTCGCGGCGAGGTAACGCTGGACCTCAGGGTCGATCTTGAAGGCGCCTTCCTTGAGAACCATATCAACGATGGTGTTGAGTGCGCGCCGTTGAACATCAGCGGAGACGACGTTGATCGGAGCGCGATCTGCACCGTCACCCTTCACGTCGCGGAACACCGATGCACCACCGATGTGCTTGGCAGCGAGAGAGGCGGCGGAGAACCGCTGCCACATCAAGATGCTGTACGCTTGGCGAAGCTTCGAATAGCTCTCACCGTCCTCGATCACAACATCGACCAAGTCGTCGAGGATCTTGTCCGCGAGTTCGGCCTTCGCGATCACATAGTCGAGCGGATCGGAGCCCATGTCGAAACGGTTGATGTAGGGGTCCGGCGAGGCGACGTCTTCGTCGGTCGCGTAGACGTGCTGCGGCTCAATCGTCTTCTCGAGAATCTTGCTCAGGGTCTTGCTCTCACCCTTGGGGTACCCATTCGAACCCGGGATCGCGTAGCCGTATTCGATGGCAAGGTAATCGTAGGGACCGATGGTGCGCGTGATCCATTCAGCCGGCTGGCTGCCGTCCGCGTTCAGGTTGATCGGGTTGTAATCCATCACAGAACCGATCGTCGCCACGGTCGGATCATCGTTGTTCACGATCTCCTCGTAGCTCTTCCACGTACTGGCCTTGTAGTTGTGGCGAAGGCCGAGCGTGTGCCCGACTTCGTGGGAAATGACTTCCTTGAGCAGCTGAGAGATGTACTCTTCCGGCCATTCGTCAGTCGGGTCTTCCTTCTCACGATCGCCCTTGGTTGCCTCTTTGGCTTCATCAGCCGCTTCGCCAGCTTCTTCTGCGGAGTGTTCGGCAGATTCCTTGGCCTCTTCAGCGGCGGAGATCGCTTCCTCCATCGCTTCCTTCATTTCTTCGATCTGCTTTTCGCGCTCTTCAACGTCAACGTCGCTCTGCTTGAGCTCATCGAGACGGTTTGCCTTGTCACCCCAATACTGGAGAGCGATCTGCGCGAACGCCAGTTCCTGCTGAAGTTCTTGCCCAATCGAGCAGAAGCGGTGGTCATGATGTGCGTCGCTACCACCTACCAGCATGTCCGAGAAAAGCTGCTCCGGAGTCATTCCGGCGTGGTCTTCGTCGCTTTCGATGCGCATCGCCAACTCGACCCGAGCGCGAGGCCAATCGGGATACATCGATGGATTCTGGGCCAACATCTGCTTCACACGAGGCGGCAGATTCGAAAGCGATGCGATCGTGCTATGATAGAGGTCGAAGCTGCGAATGTAGGACCGAACCATCGACTCGTCGACGATGATGTCGGCGTCGAAGATTTCGCCCGTACGCGGGTCAACACGGGACGGGCCCATGGCGAACGCGCTCTCCGATGTGATCCAGCGGATGAAGTTGTAACGCGCATCCTCCGGGTCGATGTCGGCGAACTGGGTGTCGGTCTGCTGACGCACGACGACGGCGTTGCTGATGCCGACTTTCTCGAATGCCAGATTCCAATCTTCAATGCCTTCACGAACCGCATCGCGGAACTTCACGGGGACGGTGTCCTCAATGTAGAACACAATCGGCTCTTCAGGCGGGCTGAGCTTGAGTGATGGGTCTGCCTTCTTGACCCGCCAGCGATTGATATAACGCTCGAAGGTATCATCGGCGCGTTCGTCAGCCGAAAAATTCTTACGAGCTGTCAGGAAGTAACCGATCCGCTGGTCCGCTTCCCGCGGCTTGTAGCCACTCTTCGGAAGCTCGTTGAGGCTGTAATAGATACCCGTCGTCCCCTGGGCGCTTCGGAAGTTGAATTCCACCACGATGTTTTCCGGGAACGCCTTTGCCTTCGCCAACTCGGTCACCGAGGCAGCAGGCCTGCTACCGACAAAAGCAGCTGCATCGCCAGCGAGCAAGTCCTTCAGATTGATGAGAATCGACCCACCGCCGCCCTCTGCCATGACTTTCGTCGTTGCGAGAACAGGATTCGTATAGGTGTTTTCCACGACTTCCTTGAGCTTGCCTTCAGCAGTGTAGAAGGTATCCGGCATAACGATCAGCGCGCTGCGATCATGGCGCTCGACGCGAATCATCATGTCCGACCACTGGAAGCCCTGCATGTTGCCTCGCGACATGCTGGAGGAAAGGAGGAAATCCTTCCCGACCATCTTGCCGGGGATCAGAGCATAGACCTTGTCTTTCTTGCGGTCGACATACAGATCGATGAAACCTGACACATGATCCATGCCCTCGACGACTTCTTTCAGCGGGGGAAAATCTTTGTCATCATCGCCATCTTCACCACGCTCGCCACGCATCGACATCATTTCCCGGATGCTGCTCAAGTCCAGGTTTTCTGCACCAGCGGGCACAGGTGAGTCGCCTTCGGCTGCATAGGCGGTACCGCCCACGAGGGCGATTCCTGTACCAAGAATGGCCACGGCTAGTACCCGTGCCAAATTCCTTTTGTCTCGCATTTAACGCCTCCTGATAAGATCCATTGGAGTCCGTTTCCTTCGTACGGTCGAGCCCCCGAGGGGATAGCTGCCCCACCGCCGGAGCCGGACTCTGGCCAGCGTTTATTACGCGCGAACAATACAATGCCTTCACGATTCATGAACAAAAAATCGTAGGACGGCCTATTACGAAGAAAATGAGAACGTTTGGCGAAGCTGCCTCACGGCCAGCTGGTGAGGCCCTTCTTGCGAGGAGTCGGCGTGGCCTCCACCTTGGCCGCAGCGGCTTCGATGGCGAGCTCCATTGCTTTCTCCAGGACAAGATCCCGCTCCGAAAAGTCACCGTCGACCTTCACGTCGGGCTCAATTCCCACGCCCTCGAAGTCCGTCTCGTCCAGTCTCATAGCCATCAGCGCCGGCAGATTCATCCACACCCCATTGCCAAGGTCTTGCGTTACCGGAGAGGCCGAGCACCCCATCGTCCGGTCACCCACGGTCACTACATTGTCGTGGTTTTCCATCATCAGCACGAACCACTCCGCCGCGCTGGCCGACATCTGCCCCTGCAACACGATCAGCTTCCCCCGGTAAACCTCGTCCCAAGGCCGCCCGTTGAGCCATTGGTCGCTCAAACCCGACCAGCCCCCGGGGTTGCTCTCATGGCGCTGGCGCATCCATGCGAACTTCACCGGATGATCGAAGAACCACGACGCCAAGTCCTTCGCGTTGCTATCCAAGCCGCCGGGATTCGTCCTCAAATCTAGAATGAGGCTCTTCGTACTACTCCGCATCTCCGGCATGATCTCCTTGATCGGGTCCAACTGGTATCCCGTGTTCATCATCGAGCCGACCATCAGGTACCCGACATCACCATCCCGCGCAGACCACAGGTTCTCGTTATGCTTCTCCAGATTCGGAAACGTGTGTTCGATGTCCTCAAAGTTGCCATTGTACTCGAAAGGAGTCAGATCAGTTTGAATGCCGACTCGAGGTTCACCGTTCACCACTGAAATGTGACCGTCCTTTGCCGGCTCCAAGATGATCGCCAGTCGCTGTGCAAACTCCAGCGGAGTCGGCGACGAGAGAATCCACTCGGTGGAATCGTCAAAGTGCTGAACCCAATCGATCTCGATCCGATTGTAGTAGCAGTATCGGTGGTTGAACAGTTCCCTGAACCGTCGCCAGCCTTCCAGATTTTTCGCGCTCACCGGCGTGAAGTCGCCCGGCGCCGCGCCCGTCGTGAAGTAGTAAATCACCGGCCGCTCCGGCTCGACGCCCGGCTGGCGGTACTCGAACACCTCCTCATTGCAGTGGAGGATCATGCGATAGGTCTGCTGTGGCTCCAGCTCGACGGGAAAGACAACAGTGAATTCGTCAGGATAGCTGGGCTTACCGGTGAGCTGCGGGAGAAACAGTTCTTCCCCACAAAAGGGTACCCCAACCTCAGAAATCGGGACGTCGAAAGTAAGCCGAATCTCAGTCGTCGCCGGGTCAACCTCGCGCGCTTTGAACTCCGGTGCCGCCTCTACAAAGTCCGGTCCCGCAGACCTCGCCAAAGCTGCCGAAGCCAGCAACACCGTCGCGCAGAATGTAAAAAGAAATCCCCTCATCACCACCCCCAACTGTTCCAACAGACACGCTAACTCTGAAACAAGTTAGCCCCACCCGGCAAGCAGGGAAGTGAGGGGAAATCGCAGTCCGCGGAAGCCTGCGCTTACTCGTCGCCCTGTGGGTTGGCTTCGATGCGGCGGTTAAGTGCTTCGTGGCGTGATCGGTTCTTGTTTCGGAACTTCAGAAGCGGCTCCCGCGTCACGTCGGTGTTATCGTCATGCCGACGGTAGTGGTAGAGCACTTCCTTCACTCGGCAGAGCTGATACTTCTCCGTCACCTTCAGCACCATGTCGTAGTCCTCACCGAAGTTGCCGTAGTGCTCCGCGTCGTACAGGCCGAATTCCTCGAGGACAACCTTCGGAAAAACCCGCGTCGCACCCGCTCCGTCGCGGCGGAGGATCTGGTTGCGCGAATAGCCGCTGTGCGTCACCGGCTCCATGTCCTCGATGACCTTCCCTTCGGCGTCCATGAGGCGATAGTAACTCACCGCCAGCCCGCACCGTGGGTTTTTCTCCAGCGCGTCCACCATGCGCCGCAGCGTGTCCTTCACGTACTCGTCATCGCTGTCGAGCTGGCAGATGTACTTACCGCGCGCCGCGCGGATTCCGTCGTTGATCGCCGTCGCGATACTCCCGCCGGTCCCTCGAACGAGGCGGACACGCTCGTCACGCTCGGCGAGTTTCTCCACCGCCGCCACAGTCCCATCGGTCGAGCCATTGTCGACGACTACAATCTCGAACTCCTTGTCGAACTCCTGCACGAGGACGCTCTCGATTGCGTTGCCGACGAACTTCGCGCGGTTGAGGACTGGCATCACAACGGACGCCATTACTTCATATTCGCGATCGCCGTGGGCGACCTCTGCTTCCGGCAGTTCCATCCAAGCGCCGCACCGGCGCAGGAAACCCTCGAAGACCGCCGTGACTTCCTCCTCAACCTCGGGCGGATAGAACGCATAGCTGAACCCCCCGAGCGGACCGGCCCCCGGCGAGTGAAGCGCCGCACTCCGGCTGACGCCCGTTGGCTCCATGTACTGGTAAAGCGCGGACTTGATGCGGTGGAAGCCGCCGACGTCCAGCAGCCTCAGGTGAAGATCATACTCCCACGCCCAATTCAGGTCCTCGCGGATGCCACCGATCTGCCGAAGCGTCGTCCCCTTGTAGGCGATCACAGCTCCGAAATCGAATCGCTCGTGGAAGCAGTTTTCGTGGTCGAGCAGCTCAACCTCGCGGGCGTTGGCACCTTCGCCGACGCGATAGTTTCCGTAGACAGCGACCGTGTTCTCATCGGCGAGCGCTTCACGAATCTCGCGAAGCGCACTCGGGAAGAATTTCACGCGAGAAGAGAGCGTAATGACGACAGCTGCATTCTCCAGATACTCCATCGCCTCCGCGATGAGAGCGCCATTTCCGCGCTCATCCGTGATCACGACCGCTTGGTCTGCGGGCAGCGCAATCCGCTCAGCCTCGCCCGAGATACAAACCAACTCGTCGCCATCCGTACAAACGTTCTGCTTCATCTCGGCAATGAGTTCTGAGACCGACTCCGGGTCCTGACCTTCGGGGATTCGCACAATGAAACACGTCCCGCGTGCGGTGCCGTCTTCCTCCGGCCAATCCGATTCGACCACCTGTGGCGTCGGCTGTACGGCGACCGGCTCCGGCGGTTCAGGCGCGGGGACTTCCTCGACGATTGGCTCGGGTTCGGGCTCTGGCTCAGACTCAGGCTCAGGCTCGGGCGCGACTTCCTCCACAATCGGCTCGTCCGACTCGGGAAGAACTTCCGGCGCGACTTCTGCCACCGGTTCCTCGATGGTCTCGAGGTGCTCCGGTGGAGCAACTTCCCCCGAGCCTTCTTCCTGATCGTCTTCAGGAATGAAGTCCTCGGGCATCCAAAGGTCGTCCTTGATCGCAGCGATCGCACCCAGCGCGACCTCGTTCTCAGGGTCCAGCTTCAGCGCCTCTTCGTACTCAATGATCGCGTGCCGCTTATCGCCCTTGAGCGCGTACGTCCCCGCCGTCTCGAAGCGGACACGAACGCTCTGTGGCTCGTCGCGTTGGAGCTGCTTAAAGTGCATCAGCGCCTTGTCGAAGACCCGGCGCTCGCGATACACGCGCCCGCACCGAAGGTGTCCACGACTCGTGAATTCCCGGGTGTGGGGGTTATTCGGATCGATGAGGTAGGACTGCTTCCAGGTATTGAAGGCCTCAGTTTCCGAACCCGACTCCAGCATCGACCAGCCGAGTTGATTCAGCACCTGCACGTTCTGCGGGAAGTGCCGAGAGAGAAGCCGCAGCTTCTCCACCGCTTCGCGCCATTCGCCGCGATCGCCCAACTCCCAGCAGTGAAGCAACTGCTTCTCCATCGGGCTGAGTTGGCGCTGCGGAGCAGGCGGGGGAGCGGGAGCAGGAGCAGCCACCGGCTCGGGATCGGGCTGAGGCTCCGGTTCGGCCTCCGGCGCGACCTCGCGCTCGAGCTCGTCCTCTTCCTCTTCAGGAGCATCGATCACCCGCGCTGCGGACTCTGCCTCCAACACTTCGCGCGGCGGCGGAACAGGTCTCTCCTTCGCGACTGCCACGGGCTCTTCAGGTGCAACCTCGGCTTCTGGTTCTACTTCTGGATCATCGCTCGCGGCCTCGGATTGCTCTTCCGAGTCGCTCTCCTCGCCTTCCTCATCAAGCGCGCCGAAGAGGTCCGGCATCTCTGGCTCAACGATTGGCTGCTCCCGTTTCGGCTCTTCCACCGCAGCCGGCTCGGCCGCGACTTCGGCCGCTTGCGCCTCCACTTCCTCGTCAGCAGAAGGCGGGGGAGGAGCCGTCGGCGCGACCTCAGCTGGAGCCGCTTCCCGACGGAAGACCGGCTCCGGAGTCTCCAAAATCGTCGTCGGGTGGTAGTCAGGCACCAATTCCCGCAGCAGCGCTAGCAACTTGGTCGTGTTGCATTCATCGGCGAGCTGCGAAATGCGACGGAGCATCGCTTGAACCTCCGCCCACGAATACGGCTGGGGCGGCCGGGCCATATAGAGCTTCTCGATCTCCGTACCCTGAGATTCCTCGGTCTTCGTGAGGAGGTCCTCGTGGAGCTTCTCGCCCGGCCTCATTCCGATGTAGTCGATGTTGATGTCGACTCCCGGACGCAGGCCGGAAAGCACGATCATGTTTCTGGCCAGCTCGAGAATCTTCACCGGCTTGCCCATGTCCAAAATGTACAGGCTGCCGTGTTCCTTCCGGCTACCCGCCTGAATGACGAGGCTCACTGCCTCCGGGATCGTCATGAAGTAGCGCGTCACATCCGGGTGCGTGACCGTGACCGGCCCCCCCGCAGCAATCTGGCGACGGAACTGGGGAATCACTGATCCGCGGCTACCGAGTACATTCCCAAAGCGGACAATCTGAAAGCACGTCCCGCTGTCCTGCGCCCGAGAGAAGACAACCGCCTCCGCCAAGCGTTTCGTCGCCCCCATCACGCTCGTCGGGCTGACCGCCTTGTCCGTCGAGATGAGCACGAAATTCTTCACTGCGTATCGGTGGGAGAGCTCCGCGATATTCGCCGTGCCAAGAATGTTGTTCTTCGCCGCTTCATCGGGCGCCGCTTCCATGAGAGGCACATGCTTGTGCGCCGCCGCGTGGAAAACCACCGCCGGGTGCGTCGTCGCAAAAACCCACTCCAACCTGTCTGCATCGCGAATGTCGGCGATGATGGCCTGCGTCGGGATTCCGGGAAACTTCGTCGCGATTTCCTGCTGAATCTCGTAGATCGAGTTCTCCCCCTTACCTAGCAGGATGATCTCCGATGCGCGCGACAAAGCAACCTGCCGTGCCAGCTCCGACCCAATCGAGCCGCCGGCGCCGCTGATCATCACCCGCTCGTTCTGGAGATAGTTCAGCTCCTCGGCGAGCTCGAGATGCACCGGCTCCCGCCCCAGCAAGTCTTCGATCTGGATCTCCCGCGTCCCGATCTCCACCCGACCGCCAGCAATGTCGTCCATGCTCGGCACGATGCGAAAGCGAACCTCGGCCTGCTCGCAGGCCTGCACCACATTGCGCAAGATCTCCGGCGATTGATCATCGAGGGCGATCAGGACGAGCTCGATCTTGTTTTCCTCAATAACCTCGGAGATCTTCTCAATCGTCCCCACGACAGGAATGCCGTGAATACGAACGCCCACGCGCCGGGCATCGGTCGAGACGGCGCAGATCGGGCGGAAAGCGATGCTGCTGCTGCCCCGAACGAGCTGCCTCAGCGCATTGTCCGCCAGATCGCCAGCTCCCACCAACAGCGCGCCCGGGGCGATCTCGCGCTCCGTGCGTCCGCTCGCCTCGCGGAAAATCCGCCCGGAAAAGCGGAACCCACCGGTCGCGCAAATCGCCGCCAACGTATAAAAAGCGAGCACGCTCCACGGAATGCGGATCACCTCAAGAAGCGGCGGATCGGCAGAGGCATCGAGCATCCGCTGCGGCATGTATCCGAATTGGCTTTGTGTGTTCAGGAAAAGATTAAAGAGCGCCCAGATACCGAAGTGAATCCCCGAGGCAATCGCAATCCCTCGCAGTTCCGTAGTGCCCGAGTACCGAAGCATCCCCCGGTACAGATGGAAAATCCAATAGAGCGCAATGTGCGTGGCGATGACCCACGGAAAAAGCTGCTTCAATTGCAGGGCGTAATTCTCGCCGTTGACGATACTGTCGTTCGAGGGAATCGAAAACTCGAAACGGAGCGAATAGGCAAGAACCCAACAAATGATGAAAAGAAGCGCGTCGACTGCGACAAGCAACAACCTGCGATAACGGGGAGACATCGGAGCGCCAACCTTGAGAAGAGAGTGCATAACCCGAAAACCCTGCTCCCGGCGCTGGCAGAGGTTCAACGCCGAATTGCTGCTGAAGGACCAAGGCAAGCCGTTGACGCTCGCCCGCTCCCGCCATACTCTTCCCCGTGTTGGGCAGTCGCCCGGCGCTGAAATGAAACACTCGCGATACGTCGCCGCAGCCCGTTCGGTTCAAGCCGTGCGGGCCGGTTGTGTTATATTTTTGAGGTCACCGAGGAGCCAGAATTGTCCGTCACAAAACCTGTCGACCTGTTCGGGAGAATCTTCGCAGAGCGCTCGAAGCACTTCGAGAAGCTCATTGCCGAGGTCCGCGACGGCAACCGCACCGTTGTCCTCCAAAACCTCCCGGGTTC
>JAUIJJ010000364.1 GCA_030431385.1 bacterium
AAAGCCTTCTCGGTGGACTCCTCGACAAAGAGCAAGTCCTCCCAGATCGCCGCCAACTCCGGCGACCCGCTGATCGCATCGGCGAGGTCCTTCGGCGGCTGACGCAAACCTGCGTCGAGCGCTTCCTGCATGAGTTCGATGATCTGATCGTCTGTCATCATGATGTCTCGTCTCCGTCCTCATGATGGTGACCCAGCGCGAGCATTTCACGCAAGTCAAGTCGAGCGCGGTGTAGCGAAACCGCCACCGCGTTGGAAGTCTTTCCAAGCGCCAGACCGATCTCCTCCAGGCTCATGTGGTCTCGAAATCGCATCTGAAGAATCGCCCGTGGCGTCGGCGCCAATTGATCGATCGCCGCCGTGACTCTCGACTCCAGCTCGCCAGCGGCGGCGAGGTCTCGCGGCGAATCAACCGCCCCATCTGCGAGTTGTTCCCGGAAGCCTTCATCTTCGTCGAGCGATTGCGCTGGCCGCTTCCTTCTCAGAAAAGAGACCGCCGAATTCGACGCGATCCGATAGATCCACGGGCGGAACGCACGTGCGCGATCAAAACGATCGAGCTGCCGAAAAGCCTTCACGAACGTCTCCTGCGCCAGATCTTCCGCGTCCTCGCGCCGCCTCACCATCCGATACAACAACGCGTAAACCGGACGCTCGTAGCGAGCCACCAACTCCTCGAAGTGCTCCGTCTTTCCTGCCAATACCTCGTCGACGATGGCTCGGTCGGAAAGCTCCGAAGCTACCAGACTCGGCGTCGCCGCCGCCCCACGAACCGGGGCGGCGGAAGCCTTTAGAATCATGGCAGGAGGCACCGCCATCGATGTCGACGCGTCACTCAGCGATCCAGGCTTTCGAGAACCTCAGCCGTCTCAACAATCTCATCGACGGCCATTCCGAGGGAAAGCATGACGCGGTCTGTTTTGTCGTCAGTCTCGACGAGAATCCGACTCGCCAATTCACCCAGACGAGGTTCCTCGCGCTGAAGTTGGACGAGCGAGATCATTCCGTTTGCCAGCGATTCCCATCGATCCGCGTCGCCATCTGCGACCTGAAACGTGGCTTTCGCGTCGATGTCTTCGCCGGTAATGTTGAGCGTCATCAGCCCACCACTGACACCGAAAATACGGTTGATCTCGGAGAGTTCGCGGTCGCCCGTCGCACTCAGATAGGCCCACGCGGTGGCGTTGTCCACGTCGCCCGGAAGATTCATGTCCTTCGTGATGCTCGCGCTCTTTCCTGCCTGCTTCGCCGCTTCCAAGCTCTCAATGTAACGCGCTGCCGTGTTGCTGAACATCAGCCGAGTCGGCGACAGCTCGATGACGTACTTCGACCCGCCTTCGTTCCACTCGTGCACGGCGAGGCCGTTGTACTCGTGCTTCTTGTAGGTTTGAGAAAACTGCGCGAGGGAGGTCAGCTTCTTCATCGGAAGGTTTCCCTCCACGACAATCACAACCGACTCGTCTTCGTCGACGCGTCCGCTGATCGCGATGCGATGGATGTCGTTTCGTAGATCAACCTCTGTCAGGTTCTGAAACGCTTCAATCTGCTGCTCGAACTGCTCGCCATGAATGACCTCCGTCCAGACGTATTCAAACGCATCGGAATTGAGGACTTCGCTGATGTTCAACTGCGCGACGAACTCACTATCGCGGGGAACGTAGTCGAGGATGCTGTCGGCGGTGGCGTTGGACGCCAGCGTCATAACACTGGCGAGGGCTGTGGTCGTGATGAGCGATCTGAGTTTCATGAGGGCGGTCCTTCCGCGTTGGGTTTCGTTAAGGTCTACGCATCCGAAGGAATGACATTACAGCCTCACGCATTTTCCTCCCCAACTTTTTTCTGCCATGCATCGAGCAGTTCCTTCTCTCGCGCCCGATCGATCCCGACTTTCATCTCATGACCCTCACGCCCGCTCGCCCACGCCAGCGTGTCGCGCACCGTTTCCGCCGTGGGCCGAGTTTTCAGACCTAACGCAACCGCGCCGGAAACATCCGTCCGCATGATCCCAACACGATCGGAAGCGACCCAAAGCGGCAAGTCCCTAAACGGAACAACTTCCTCCCCCAGCAGGAACTCCTCTGACAGCCAAACCAGTTCCGCACCGGTGCCTGTCACCTCGCGGCAAATCGTCAAGCAAGCGCTCGTCGTCAGCGACTCTTCAGCGGGGCCAGTCGCGTTGAAGGGGCCGACAACCTTGTCCTCCGCCGCCTTGATCACCCACGCAGAGATGTCGCGCACATCAATGAACTGAATCGGCTGATTAGGGTTTCCCGGGGCAAGAACTCTGCCCCCCTCGGCGATGCGATTGGGCCAGTAGGTGAACCTGTCGGTGTAATCATCCGGTCCTACCAACAGCCCCGCACGTACATGATGAACGCGCCCAGGTATGAGCTCGTCGAGCGTGCGCTCGCACACAACCTTGAGCCCACCGTAGGTCTCTGCGGTGATCTCCTCCACCGAATCGTCTTCAAGAGGACTCAACGCTCCGCCCTCGTTGACTCCCTCCACCGGAGGTTCCTCGTAGACGGAAATCGACGAGATGAAAGTATAGTGATCGCACTGGTCCTTGAGCTTCTCGCCGGACAGCCGCACCGCCCGTTTATGATAGCCGCAGGTGTCAATCACACGGTCGAAACGCCTGCCGTCGAGAGCGGACATATCTTCGAGCCGATCGCCGACAAGGTGTTCCAGCTCGCTCAGTTCCTCGACCTTGTTATTGCCGCGATTGAACAGCGTCACGCGATGCCCGCGCTCAACCGCCGCCAGCGCGATGTGCTTTCCGAGAAACTGCGTACCACCGATAATCAAAAAATCCATCAAGAAAACCCCCAAAGTTGATGACTGAATCCACACACAAACCACTTACGCATGCACATCTATATAGTATTCGCGCTCGCGAGGGAAACCTTAGAATCGGCAAGGAGATTCTGTAGAGAATGCCCCCCCCGGGATCCCGGTGCACCTCTCGATTCGGCCCGGCGGTCAGTTACGGCTGGACCCCTCTCTTCAACTGGCGTCCTCTTCAGGCACTACTCTTGATTAGCTATACCTGTGGCGAGCTCGCCCGCCTACCGACTAACTGAGGAGAGATACCTTATGACCAAGAAAATACTCAGCCTTTCAATACTTCTAATCGTGCTGATTGGTGTCCCTGCCACGCTCCAATGGGCAACGGCAGAGGAACCGCCTGCCGCCCCTGCGACAATGTCAGACGCCAAAACAGATGCGAAATCGAGTCACTACGCGTTCCCCGAATTGGGGACAACAAAGCTCATCGAGGACGCTGAAGTGCGCGAAATCCTCAAAACTCACGGGTCGGAACTGCTCGTTGTGAACTTTTGGGCAACGTGGTGTGGGCCGTGTATCGAGGAGATGCCCTACTTCTACAAACTCTCCAAAGAGTACGAGGACAACGACGTGCGGGTTGTTGGCTTTTCCGTCGACCTCGACAATCAGGTCGAATCACGCGTGATCCCCTTCCTGAAGGAGAAAGAGGTCCCCTACTCCAACGTCGTGCTCCTCGTCGATCAGCAGGTCATCATCCCCATGATGTCCGACAAGTGGAGCGGCCAAGTCCCCGCGACGTTCTACTTCAATTCCAAGGGCGAGCAGATCGGTGAGTTCCTCGGCCCGGTCGAGTACGATGAATTGAAGGCGAAGACCGAAGAGCTCCGCAAGGAACTCGACAGCACAGAATCCGAGGAAGCCACACCACAATGACACCACCCAT
>JAUIJJ010000365.1 GCA_030431385.1 bacterium
AGTCTGCCCGCGCGTCTCTCGTCGGCATCAACGAGATCATCGAGCCAGCCCTTGAAACCTTCTCCGTGCCGGGGCTTTCCATAGCCGTCGTCGTTGATGACGAAGTCGTCTTCATTGAGGGATTTGGTTATCGTGATGTTGAAAATGAATTGCCAGTCACCAATGACACACTCTTCGCCATTGGTTCCTCATCGAAAGCGTTCACCACGTTCGCGCTGGCGACCTTGGTGGAAGAGAACCTGGTTGATTGGGACAAGCCGGTCGTCGACTACATACCAGAGTTCAGGCTGGATAGCGAGCACCGAACCATGAACATGTTGGTTCGCGATCTGGTGACTCATCGGTCCGGCTATCCGCGCCACGATATGCTTTGGTACCAAAACAACAGCATGAGCCGCGCCGAGATGGTTTCTCGACTTCAGTACCTGGAACCAAACAAGCAACTCCGCGAGACCTGGCAGTACAACAACCTCATGTACCTGGCCGCTGGCTATCTTGCTGAAAAAGTAACTGGCAAGACTTGGGAGGAAGTTGTCCAAGAACGGATCCTTGATCCGTTGGAAATGAACAGCACGGACTTCAGTGTCACGGACATGCAGGCCGCGCCCGACCATGCCCTCCCCTACCGCGAAAAGAACGACGAGTTGCAGCAGGTCGCCTTTCGCGATATCGGCCTCATCGGCCCAGCTGGCTCAATCAACTCATCTGCCAACGACATGGTGAACTGGCTAAAAGTTCATCTCAATGGTGGCGAGTTCGACGGCCGACACGTTTTAGATGCGAGTCTCCTGAGTGAACTACATACTCCCCAGATGGTAATGGGAAATCTCTTGCCAACTCAGAAAGACGCTTCGCCGGTTTCCTACGCGCTGGGGTGGATGACGACGAGCTACAAGGGACACTATCGCGTGGAACATGGTGGGAACATTGATGGATTCTCAGCACTTGTAACGCTCTATCCAAAGGACCGCGTCGGCATTGTGGCCCTGGCCAATGCCAACGGGACGCCACTACCATCTCTGGTCACTCAACACATTTCAGACCGCATTCTTGACCTCGGCGATCGCGACTGGATCGGTGAGGTTGCTGAAGAATTAGAGATCGGCAAGGCGTTGCAACAAGAAGGAAAAGAAAACAAGGAACTCGCAAGGGTAACTGACACGAAACCCGCTCACGACCTTGATTCCTACGTAGCTAGCTATGAACACGCGGGCTACGGAAGCGCGGCAATCGAGATGAAAGACGATCACCTCGTCCTGGTATACAATGACTTTCACATGCCGTTGACCCATTGGCACTATGAGACGTTTGCCGTCGAAATCGACGAATCAGATACGGAAATGGTTCCTGAAGATTTAACAGTTACCTTCTATTCAAACTCGGCGGGCCAGGTCGACAGATTCTCTGTCCCATTCGAGTCAATGGTGGAAGAAATCATTTTCAAGAGAGTTGCTAGCTCGAATCTCTCCGACCCAGAGTATCTGGCGCGTCTCGTCGGTAAGTATGAAATTGGACCACAAGTCATCGAGATCCGCCTTCAAGGGACGAAACTCACGGCGCACATCAAGGGGCAGCCCGCATACACACTCTCACCTGATGCCGGCGGCGATTTCGCGCTGGAAGGCCTTACGGGATTTCGTTTTCGATTCGATGTTCCAGATGATGGAAACGCTACCGAGCTCCTATCCATCCAGCCAAACGGCGTCTTCACGGCCCCGCGTATGCAGAGCGATTCCGACAACGAATAACCAGAGGTTTCCCCACCGATGTCAAGATATCGCGCGCTACTGATTCTAAGTACGATCCTGACGGGGGCTGCGCAATGCAGCCCCCCACCGGGGTTTTATAGCATCGGTGGCATTGAATAGAACTACACACCCCAGGTTCGCTACGATCCCACGAACGGTGTCGTTAGTCCTGGCGATCTTTGGACCACCCTCCCGTAGGCACGACGCTCCAAAACTGCGGCAGTCATCGTTTTAGCGCTTGCGGCGTATGCGCAAGCGCGTACATCTATGCGCATAATTTGCGAATGGCTACCGAGTGCCCCAACCCGTCAAACAACTGGAACAGCGACTTCTGGCTCTCAAAGGCCTCCTTCGGAGGCGTCGTATCGCTAGCCAGAAGCAACTGCTCGATGGGCTAGTCGCCAAAGGTTTTGATGTCACTCAGGCTAGCGTGTCGCGCGATCTGCAGCGCTTGGGGGCCATCAAACGCGATGGCCGTTACCAGATTCCTGAAGCTCCGGCTGCTCATGAGAGCGAGAGTGGCGAATCATTCTTGCCGATCCTTCTCATTGAACAGATTCAGGTGGCTGGACCGAATCTAACAGTCGTCAGCACACTGGTCGGGGGGGCGGCGCCGCTTGGCGTATGGCTCGATCAGCAGGAGTGGCCGGAGATCATCGGCACGATCGCCGGCGACGACACGATATTCATCGCGACCGCGAGCAAGATCCAACAGAAGAGCCTGATAAGTCGGCTCCGTGAGTTCACCCACAGAGGAAATCAATGAAAGAGACTATTGTCGTCGCATTTTCGGGAGGTCTTGATACGTCGTGGTGTGTACCATGGCTCAAAGAGAACTACGACGCAGATGTGGTTACTGCCATCGCTGACGTTGGCAGCATTAGCGACTCGGAAGCAGAATCACTCAAGGAGCGGAGCGCGGCCTTGGGAGCATCGCGCCACATCCACATCGATGCACGTGAAATGTTTTACAATGAAGTCTTGCGTTACCTAATAATAGGCAACGTGTTGAGAGGTGAATTGTACCCGCTTTGTGTCGGTGCCGAGCGCAGTCTCCAAGCGCGGGAAGTCGCTCGCGTTGCACACGAACTTGGCGCAAAGAAACTCGCCCATGGCTGCACGGCTGCTGGGAATGATCAAGTTCGGTTCGAAGTCGCGCTACGCGTGATGGCACCAGAGATCGAAATCCTCGCGCCGATCCGTGACCTCACACCGAGTCGTGAAGACGAAGTTTCGTTCCTCCGCGAGCGCGACCTTCCCGTACCGACTTTCGGCGCAGATTACTCAGTAAACGCTGGCATGTGGGGCGTTACAATCGGCGGCAAAGAAACGACCGGCACCAACGAGTCAATTCCTGAGGAGTCTTGGGTATGGACGAAGGACGCCTTCGACGCTCCGATCAATCCAGAACGCATAACCATTGGTTTCGAGAAAGGTGTCCCTTGCAATCTGAGCGGCGAATCACTCTCACCTGTCGATCTAATAGACAAGCTCAATCAGTTGGGCGGTCGTTTCGGTATTGGTCGAGGGATTCATCTTGGTGAAACGGTATTGGGCATGAAAGGTCGGGTCGCGTTCGAGGCACCAGCAGCGCACCTGCTGATCTCCGCCCACCGTGAATTGGAGAAGCTGACACTCACGGGCAGACAGATTCAGATAAAGTCGCTCCTCTCGCAATTCTACGGTCAGTTTGTTCACGAAGGTCAGCACATCGAACCCGTCTGCCGGGATATCGAGGCCGCACTCGAATCGATCCCCAGCCTCGATGAAGACCGGATCATCCGTCACTATCTCAACCTGATACAGACGACGCTACGCACCAACTTCTACCAGAAGGGCCCCGATGGCGGTCCGCTTCCGGCAATTTCCTTCAAGCTCGATTCAAAGAAGGTCGATGGCTCTCCCTCGCCCCGGCCGTTTGCCGAGATTTTCGTCTTCAGTCCCGAGGTCGAAGGCATTCATCTTCGCGGCGGACCC
>JAUIJJ010000366.1 GCA_030431385.1 bacterium
AGTTTCCGCATTCGTTGCAATACTCCGCGAAGTTCGCGAGTTGGTGTTCCTTGCCGACAGTGAACTTCTCATGGTCAGCGATGGCAAATCCTTCGCCAGGTGAAAAGGTAATCATCGAGGTCGCATGCTCTCCTGCGGTTGTCTCATAGCTGAACATCGCATCATTGGGGCAAACGGGAATACATTTGTCGCAATTGATACAATCGAACACATCGAGGTGCGACTTAATCTTCTTCGGAATTCGTTTATTGCGCTCGTTGTGATAGCGCGTGTCCTCGGGCAAGTCGCGCGCGTAGTCTTCGAGATACTTGTGTCGCTGTTCGGGCGAACCAATGTCTTCTGCGAGGGACTTAGTACCAGCTTTCTCCATCTCCGATTCGTAGGCTCGGAGCATATCTGTAAGACGTTGATAACCACCGGGTTTTAGGAGGTCCGTACATGTGGTAATGGGGACACATCCACTGCGCGCGATGTGCGTGAAGTTCACCTTGTCGATTCCCGCCGAGTAACTCATCGGCTCCTGCCAATTCATTTCGCGACGCCACTGGTCCATTAGCACCGTTGTGATCACATGGAGCGGCGCACCGGAAAGATACTGAACGGCTTCAGATTTTGGGAGATGCCCCTCTGTATTCAGCGTTTCCAAGGTGTTGCTAAACTTGACGTTGAGCCCGAGGTTCAACTTGTCAGCCTTTGATTTTAAGCCGCGAATCAGATCATGAGAGGCTTCGTTTGGCAGGCCAACTTCGTAAGCCTTTGGATTCGTTTGCAGGTGCTCGTACCCCATCTTATCGCGTAGCAAGTAATCGACGCGCTCGCGCCCCAGCATCGTGGGGTTCATTTTGACTACGACGTGGAGTCCGATTTCTTCCAACAGGTAGGAAACGATTCCCTCGATCTCTTCTGGAGGGCAGCCGTGGAAAGTTGAAAGCGTCGCCGTGTTCGCGAGAAGGGCCTTTGGTTTATACTTGAGATACTGAGGGTAGGTGTCTTTGATCTGCGCTTCGAGTCGGTTGACCGTTTCTGTAATGTCCATCATTGAACGTAGGTAATCGGTCACGCGCCGCGACTTGATACCGTTAAGATCGTACCCGACGGAGATGTCGAAGATCACCGGATCGTTCTCCGGTTCGAGGACGCTTTCCGCTCCGATCCAGTTTTCGCCGCGCGCGATGTTGATAAGCCAAGCTCCTACGACGTACTCGTGGAGCGATTCCTCAATGCGCAGTTCCTGACTCCATTCGATATTGAAGCCGATGTTCCTCGTATCGATGCAGGGCCTTGGTATCTGCAACCGGTCCATGATTTGTACGGTTTTCAGTTCCATGATTCGCCCGCCAGCCATATAGCTGAGAAGTATGTTCTGCGCCATTTGCGAATGTGGGCCGGCGGCGGGGCCGATGGGTGTGGCCGCGTCGATGCCGTGAAACTTGACGCGAAGGTCCGCGCCGCTCTTCGGCGCCCAGTAAGCCCGCTCGGGGAGGTCGAAGCATTTGCCTTGCTTGATCTCTTTATTCAGGCGCGACAGGTGGTCGTTAAAGGGGACGGGCCGGAGTTCTCTCACTGTATCGTCCTTTTCAAGGTTCACTGATCGTCTTCTCAACCTGTGAGGGTTGCAAAGTCCTTTTGGGCACTCAACGAAAAGTTCAGCCGGGGAATTATCTTGATGCTGTGAGCACTGGCGCGAGAGGAGCCTTGTGATTGGCGTTTACTTTCCAATTCACAATCCTTCCCTGCCGGATTCCTCATGGGTTCACTGACAGTCCACCTCTCCCCCGTCGACTGGCTCATCATTGCCGCGTTCCTACTCTTGTCAGTCGGGGTGGGCCTTTGGGCGCGCCGGCGGGCGAACGAATCCACGAGCAGCTATTTCCGCGCGGGAGGCAGTCTCCCCTGGTGGTTGCTGGGAACCTCGATCGTCGCGACGACCTTCGCCGCCGATACACCTCTGGCGATCAGCGGGTTCGTCGTCAACGGCGGCAACGCGATGAATTGGTTCTGGTGGTGCCAGGTGCCGATGGTGATGGCGGCGGTGTTTTTCTTCGCGCACCTGTGGCGTCGCGCCAACCCGATGACGGATATGGAACTCATTAGTTTGCGCTATTCGGGCGGCGAGGCGCGGTTCCTCCGCGGGTTCAAGGCAGCGTACCTTGCGCTCCTGTACGGCACCTTCGTCATGGGTTGGGTGATCAAGGCGATGGTCCTGCTGCTAGAAGTGGTTTTCCCCGGTGTCGACCCCATGATCCCTCTCATCTCGCTCGTTCTCATCACGATTCTGTACACTTCCCTCGGAGGTATCTGGGGCGTCGTGGTGACCGACTTTATCCAGTTCTGGATCGCCATGGCGGGTTGTATCTGGCTCGCGTGGGCGGCGATGTCGCACGTCGGCGGGCCTTTCGAACTCACCGCAAAACTCGCGGATGTCTACGGTAACGACGAAGCAGCCAAGATGCTTAACATGATTCCGAGCTTCGACGAGAAACGCGACTTCGGCCGCTTCGCCCTTTATCTGCTAATGGCGTGGTGGGCAGTCGGGTTTACCGATGGCGGCAGCTACCACGCGCAGCGGTTGCTATCTGCGCGATCGGAGTACGACGCGCGCCTCGGTTACTTTTGGTATGGCATCGCGAACTTCGCTTTGCGCATGTGGCCGTGGATCCTCGTCGGGATTTGCGCGGCTGTGATGTTCCCGATTCTTCCCGATCCGGAAACCGGGAAGATCGATGGGAAGCTGGCGGAATCGGGATACGTCAGGGTGATGGTGGAAGTGCTCGGGCCGGGATGGCTCGGGGTTATGGTGGCGACGTTCTTCGCGGCATTCATGAGCACGATCAGCACGCAGATCAACCTCGGTGCCTCGTACCTGATGAACGATCTGTACAAGCCCTTTGTCGCTCCGAAGGAAAGTGAAAAGCACTACCTGCGAATCTCCGTCGAGTTTACAATTCTGATGGGTCTGCTAGGAATTCTGTTCTCCATGTATCAGGATTCGATTTCAAACGCGTGGCTGTTGCTGGGCGCGATGAACGGCGGTATCGGGGCGATTTACATTTTGCGGTGGTATTGGCATCGCATCAGCGCGTGGAGCGAAATCGCGTGCCTCTGGATCCTGATCGCGCTTACACCGTTTACTGTTTTCGGCGAGCGAATCGGCACGTCGCTGGATTGGAAGTGGCTGATCAATCTTCACGAACAGTTTGGTTCGCTGCCGTTTACCCTACTGGTGACGGTGCCGATTGCAGTCGGAGGCGCGGTTCTCGTCACGCTGTTCACACGGCCCGTTGACCGAAAGCTGCTGCTAGAGTTCGAAGAAAAGGTCCAGGCAGGCGGCCCCGGGTGGCGCGCCGTGGATGATGAGATTCGGCAGGAGTCGCCGGGTTGGAAGCCGCGATCGCCGCTTGTTGGGAGGAATTTTCTGCAATGGGGTGCGGCCGTGGCGGCGATTTATTGCTTCCTCATCGGCGTCGGCAAAGCGGTACTGGGCGACGTGCCGGGGGTGGAACACCTGCTGCCGAGCCGGGTCGTTGGCGTTGCTCTGCTGATTTTAGGAATCGCCCTCACTGCCGCATTGGTCGTCTCACTCAAGCGGGAAGAGCATCGTCGTGCTGACAATATTGTTACATAGCTTTCACCCTCCGCGAAGGCTGTTGACTTGAGGGCTGGCGCTTGAAGAGGCTGTAGCCATTCGATCAG
>JAUIJJ010000367.1 GCA_030431385.1 bacterium
GGGAGGTCTACCTCCTCGACATGTCGAAGGACGCGCTCACGCGCGGCATCGCCAACATCAGCAAGAACATGGACCGGCAAATCAAGAAAGGTCTGCTAACAGACGAGGACAAGGCCGCCGCACTTGGCCGCATCCACCCAATACAGACCGTCGATGAAATGAAGGGCGTCTCCCTCGTCATAGAGGCCATCGTGGAGAACCTCGAGGCGAAGGCCGCTTTCTTCCAAGAAGCCGATACGAAGCTCGCGCCGGAGGTCGTCTTTGCCAGCAACACGTCTTCGATCTCCATCACCAAGATCGCATCGACCACCGGACGCGCAGATCGCTTCATCGGCATGCACTTCATGAATCCTGTCCCGATGATGAAGCTGGTTGAAGTCATCCGAGGTCATTCGACCAACGAGGCGACGACCAAGTGGATCATGGACCTCTCCCGCGAACTCGGCAAGGAACCGGTCGAGGTGAACGACTATCCCGGCTTCATCAGCAATCGCGTCTTGATGCCGATGATCAACGAGGCAATCTTCGCCTATTACGAAGGTGTCGCCGACCGCGAGGCCATCGATACGGTGATGAAGCTCGGCATGAATCACCCCATGGGCCCGCTCGCGTTGGCGGACTTTATCGGGCTGGATGTCTGCCTTTTCATCATGCGTGTCCTGCAGGATGGATTCGGCGATCCCAAGTACCGACCCTGCCCGTTGCTCGTGAAGATGGTCGACGCTGGGCACCTCGGCCGTAAGAGCGGCCAAGGATTTTACGACTATTCGAAGTAGCAGCCCGCTGCCGATTACCGGTCAAAGCAGTGTTTTTGTGGTTGACTGGTGGGGCGGGGTAGCCGCATAAGCTGCGGCCCTTTGGGCGAAGCAAGTCTACGAACTTACTACCAAGCACTTTTTGCATATACAGGAGAAGTTTTCAGTGCCAAATAAAGCATCCTCAATCAAACGCGTCCGTCAAAACGAGCGTCGTCGCCTGCACAATCGCTCAGCACGCGGCGAAATGCGCACATCGGTCAAGAAGGCCGAAACAGCTATCGTCGAAGGCAAAGTCGAGGAAATGACAAGCGCCGTTCGCGACGCTCAGTCAAAGCTGAGCCGCGCCGCCAAGACGGGCCTGATCAAGAAGAACGCCATGCGCCGCAAGCAGTCGCGCCTCATGAAGGCCGCCGCCAAGAAGAAAGCCGGCCAGAGCTAAGTCCTCCCAATTCAGCCTTTCAGCAACGGGCGCCCGATTCGTCGGGCGCCTTTTTGTGCTATGTTCCCTTCGACGGGATTTCCAACGAGCGTCCCTCAGCGTACTTCCGCCGCACCCCACCAATCACCGTCGCCCCTCGCTCCAGAAACTTGAGTCTCCGGATCATCGTTTTCGTTGAACTCGTTTTGGGTCGAAAGTACTCTCATGAAGACGTTGGAACTTTGACGCGTCTGATTGTGTCTAACAGATCGTAGCAGATATACTCCATTGATAGGGACTGGGTTCGATGAAAAATACTCTCCTCCTCACCATGTTGGTGGCACTTCTAGGTGGCGTCGCGATTCATGCCGATGCCTCGCCGACGCCGACGGCGCTGGGGACGACCCAAAAAGTCTGGGACTCCGTATCCGGCGAACAATACGGCGAGCCAGAGGACCCGGCGATTATCGCACTCCGGCGCGAAGAACTCTACTACTCGCTGGTCAGGGACTATCGCGCTTTGACGTCGCGAGAGACGCTTCAACTCGCGCTCACGGCCGAAGACTTTGCAGAGCTTGCAGAAGCCGAATGCGAAACCTGCGGCGACCAGCCCGGATCGTCGCGCCGGGAGAAGGTCGGCCTCAACAAGCGCGTCGACCGAATCTATGATTTCACCACAGCCGACGTGCAGTCGCTCAGTCGAAATACCTCCCGGCCCACCGCACTTGGCGTTCTTCGTAGGCTCCCAGATGGCTCCTCCTTGTGGACCTCAGCCGTTAAAGTTGATGGCGCGACTGCGCTTCGCTTACACCTAACCGGATTCCAGCTACCCGAAGGCGCTGGGCTGTTTATATACAATCGCTTGGGAGAGGCCTTCGGTCCGTACACCGACCGCGGCCCGAACAAGAACGGCGAGTTATGGACGAACACCATCATTGGTGATGAACTCTACCTTGAATTGCGTTTCGCAAAAGGCCTGGATAGTCGGCGGATTCAGGACATTGAGCTTAACCTGAAGCAAGTCGCTGCGATGGGCGACAACTTCATCACCTTGACCGGAAGCGCGGGCGACACTCGATCACTTTGCGCATTCAATGCCTCTTGCGTAGAAGACGCCAGTTGTTACAGCGATTCCGATTACGAACGGATTGACGATCTGCGAAAAGGTATTGGGCAGATGGTGTATTCAGTCGGGTCCTCGCAATTCATCTGTTCAGGCGGCTTGCTCAATGACAACGATCCTAACTCATTCATCCCTTACTTTTTGACAGCAAACCATTGCTTCGAGACCCAGGAATCAGCGGACTCGTTAGAATCTACTTTCCGGTTCATGACTGAGTCCTGTGGCGGCGCATGCAACGATGCGACATTTGTTGGACGCACGCTGGGCAGCAGCTTGCAGGCTACTAACGCAACGAGTGATTACACATTGGTTCGCTTGAGTCAGTCTCCGCCCACTGGTTCATTTTATCTGGGCTGGACGTCTCAACCTTTCGCGAACAGCAACAACGCGCTCCTCTATCGAATCTCTCACCCAAAGGGTGCACCACAGGCCTGGTCGACTCACCGTGTCACAACTAGTTCTGGTACCTGCCCCAGTTGGCCGCGTGGCGAATGGATTTATTCTCGCGATACATTGGGAGCTACGGAAGGTGGTAGTTCTGGCTCACCAGTCCTTAACGAAAGTTTTCAGGTCGTTGGTCAACTCACCGGCGGCTGCGGGACAAATACAGGCAATGTTTGTGATGCGAACAATAACTCAACTGTCGATGGTGCGTTCGCTAGCTACTATGATGAAGTCAGGCCGATCCTGAATCCCGATACCACACCGACGCCGACTCCGACACCAACTCCGACAGTCACGCCATCGCCGACGCCTTCACCCACCCCGCCGCCCGGCGACGATGCCTATGAGGAAAACGACACACGTTCGGCAGCGTTTGACCTGAGCCAGCAAGAGAACATCTACCTCTCTGATTTTATGGGCTTCGGCCTCCAGTTCGACGAGGATTGGTATGAAGTCGAGGTTAGCTCCGGCGCGACGCGCATCTTCGTTGAGTGTCTCTTTTCTCATGCATCTGGTGATATCGATTTGATTGTCACGGACAGCGCAGGAATCGTCGTGGATTCATCGAGCAGCTTCACTGACAATGAAACGATCGATGCTGAAGTCAGTTCGCCCGGGACTTACTACATTCGCGTCTACTGGAGCGATGAAGGTAACCAGTACGATCTCCGTTGGGACGACATCGGCGACCCGACCCCGACGCCGACTCCCACCCCGACACCATCGCCCACACCAGCTTCCGGCGTCGTGCGAGCGATTCTCGGAACTGCTCTTCCCGATGGCAAGGACCTCAACACCGATGGCGTCGTCGATGCCGCCGATGTCACCACCGAAAACAACTAACAAGTCGAGATAGTTGCGTTACTGAAGAAGGGGGACGCTCGCGTCCCCC
>JAUIJJ010000018.1 GCA_030431385.1 bacterium
CGGGAACTGCCCCGATCGAATTGCTGGAAATGTTGTCTTGATAGATAGGGAACAGAATCGAGACATGTGACGCCCCAAATTCTGCGATTTCGTCGAGGAACGGTGTATACTCCAAATCGTGCGCCTGCGCGTAGAGCGGCAGGACGACTCCGCGAATCGGGGGCGGTTGCGCGCCGAGTACTCCCGACAACGCCATCCATGCAATACTAACTATGAGGCGAAGGATCATACTTCACAAGCGCGAGCAAGAACGCTCCTCCGCCCAGCACCAATTCGCCCAAGGCGCGCATCGCGCTGACGCCGTGCATCATGCCAAACCTTTGGCGCAGAGGATTCCCTTCGGGCGCATCACTGACCGAGCCAAATTGTTGACCGAGTTCCACCCGCAGTTCGTGAATGGTCGGCGTGACCCAAAACATCTCGACAAGTATAAGCACCAAGACCGCAGCGAGCAGGCCGATGACAACGCGGTGCCTGCCGCCGAAGAGCCCTCTTTGCCCGAGGTACAGCATCATGGTGCACGACGTCACCATCACTGCGAGACCGAAGAGGCCCTGAAGCTCGAAGATATCGCCAGCAATGCTGCCCGCGACGGCCGAACTTTCGACGCCTTTCCCGACGTAGTTGAACAGAACCGTTGCCGCCACGAAGTTATACCCAACTGTGCCGATCCAAGTTCCGAGAAGCAGCGCCCAAACCGCGAACACCAGCCGGTCCATTTTTCCTACATCTGTTGCCATGTCGATCCCCCGACGAAAACTTTTCCTATCAATTGTCCGTATTGGCGTGCGGATCAACTGGTTCCGGTCCGCCATGCCTTCCCGACAACTTCGCCAGAAACTCCTTCACTTCACGTCCACTGCCCAACAACCGCCGCGGCTCGAGGATACCGTGCGCAATCTCCTCAAACTCGCGATGCATTCGGTACATGTGGGATGCCGCGCCGCAAACCACGATTGTGGGGATGAGGACAAACACGAACAGCGTCTCCTCTAACATCCCGACACTACCAATGCTGGATACTTCCCATGCAAACAATAGTGTGGTCAGTACCCCAACATATACAGTCACGCCCAGGGTGCCAAAGAGCGCGCCAAGCGGTGAAAACCGATAGCGAATGCTCAGATTGAGGGTAGCGACAAGCGTTACAACCGAAACGATCAGGTAGGCGACGAATACAAGCAGAAGAGCCATGACGACCCAAGATAAGGCGTCTAAGCCTATAAAACCCATGATGTGGTGAAAGGACGCAAAGGACACGATCACCGTGAGAATAGACGCTCCATAATGGCAAATGTTGCACGAAACGACGCCGCTGATAATCTCCGTCGATGTCAGGTGGGTGAGGAGAATCTCGGACAATACCCGGTTCCTCCGAAGTCGCCCGATCATAAACGCGGCTCGGACATTCTGGACGAGAACGGCACCTGCGAGCGAGATCATGAGGATCGGAATAAAATGCTCTGGTCTGGCCTGAACTCCATGGAACAACATCCCCATACCGATTACCAGAATGATTAGTGAAGGAATCATGAGCAGTAGGTAACGATTGCCGCTCGGTAAGATCATGCGGATGGCGCTTCGCTTTCCCTCCTCCAGATGCCAAGGAATCCTCGCGATATCACGCCAAAAAGTCGCGGCGGGGGTGTTCAGTGTTCCGCCGAGTGACATTGAGTCCAAAACCTTCCCGACGCTTAACAGCATGATAAACTTGAATACCATTTGAAAGGGCACCGGGAGTAGAACTGTCGAAGCGATCTCGAAGATCACGACGAGACAATAGAGCACCTTCGGCGAATTGAATCTGAAGCTCCTCAAGAGGCAGACAACACACATAAAGTAGAGCAGTTGCGCCAGTGCCGGGGCGAAGTACGCCGCGCCGAGCAGGCTCATCCACAGCGGTTGTTGTGATGTAGAGGAATTTAGAATGAAGAACGCGGTCGGCATGAGGCAGAACGCCAGAGACGTCCGTCCGCAAACCCGCATTTGCCGGACACTCCAGATCAACAAGCGGCGCGCCCACTGAAGCCGCCCCGAACTAATAAGTGGCAGCTTTAACGAGAAAGTCCAATAGCCGAGTAGTACAAACCACATAGTCGATGGGGCTACTATCAGTAGAAGGTTTTCGTGCCCGGAGTGGGCTGGGACTCGAAACCATACATAGCACCATGCCAGCAACGCGACGACGACGCCGAGAATGTGTTTTCGAGGTCCAATTCGATCTATCATTCGCCCTGGCCCCATACGAGCGTTTCATTGAACTCTGCCGTCAGAAATTCCGGAGCGATGCTATGGCCGGGAGGCAGTTCCCAGATAACCTCAACAGCCTCGCCACCGGGAGCTTTGTGAACCTTCAGGTAATCTTGAAAAGTGATCGTCCACGATAGGTCAGGTAGGTCGCCGACCCCTCGCCCAAAGCGGGAAAGGACCTCATCGTAAGTTTCGGGGAAGTAACCAGTTTCATGACGATACCGAAGTATTCGCATTTGAACCCAAATCCGATGGACATTCACATAGGAGCTTGGGCCTTGGCCATCAGAGAGTAGATACATTTTATAGATTTGCTCAGAGCTTAACCCACCGAAGCCGTGCGCTCGATAGATGATATGGGGATACTCGACTCCACGCTCTTGCTCGAGAGTTTGGAACGGGGGAAACGCCCCTCTCAGCCGGTGCTCCCAAACCGGAAGCCTAACTGCATATCGCGGGTCGAAGCCACGAGACATGAAGTTTTCCCATTGGGTGAAGAGTTCGCTCCCCCCTGTGGGCATAAATGGCCCCCTCGTGCTCATGAAATCACCGCGTAGATACGCACCTTGGAGAGCGAGTTCAAACAGGATGCCATCATCATAGAGGAGAGGCGGGTGTGCATTCGCGATACTGCTGTGCAATTCATGATCAATCCCGAGTAGTGTTCTGTAGTCACTTTGGCTGAACCTATAGTGGTTTGATAGCTGGTCGACACGATCTAACTGATCGAGTTTCTTGGCGATTGCTTCCGCCTTGTGGTACGCCACAACTGGCGGGGTCGGCGGCGCGTGCCAGTCTACTACCAGCGCGTTGAGTTCGTCGAGAATCGCCACCGGCTCAGAGGAATGACCGGTCGCCTCTTCGGTGAGTTGCAGTCTGGTTGTTGTCGAATATAGCAATCCAGTGGCAATCAGGATGTAGATCCCACAGGGGATGCACATAGCCCTTTTGAAACTCCACGGAAGTTTTTCCCCGAGACTCCGTGAACCGGGGAGAAAGATTGTGCACACGAGAAGTATTGTCCCCGTGATCGGAGGCTGGGTCGATGCGACTGTATTGATCCCGATCATGTCCGCGTACTCAAATACGTAAAGGGGTGACACGAATAGGACAGCAAGCGCGCGAATCCACCGCGAGCGACTGATTAGCAAAATGCCGATGGGTAGGATCATTTCGAGAATCGCGTGGCGCTGATCGACCTCACGAAACATCATCTGTAGCTGATGTTCGAATCTATATGCGGAAAACCAGTCCCAGATTAGCTCTACGCCGACCGATTCCTTCGTCCAAGGCATGCAGCCCTCTAACATTTCCACGTCGAAGAGAACAGTTAGTATATTAATCGCGAATTCGGTTTGCAAGATTATGTAGGTGATCCATGTAGGATTGTTGATCGTCAAGAAGCAGGTCACCACAAAAGCAATGGTGAGTCGAGGACAGGCAATAGCGCCCTCGGACGCCAGGAGCATCGACACGAACAAGAAGACAAGGGCATAGATCGCAATCGACATGTCCTGCGGGAGAAACGTGAGTAATACAAAGAGGGCTACCAACAAGGTCGCGACAAGTGCATATCCGTGGAGTGTAGGTAGCATCGCTCGTGCGCTGTTTTTCGCAGGCCAAAGGACGAACGGGATCACACCGGCCAACGCCAAAGAGGGAGGTAGAATGAGTATCTCATCCAAGTCGGGGTATTTAGGAATGGAGAGGGTATAGGAGCAAATCTCATGTATGGCAACGCCCGCTGGAACGACCAATAGCAACCACCAAAATCGGCTCACCGTCCACTTATAGTACAACCCGATGCTCGTTAGTAATACCGCCACAATCAGGAATGCCAGCGAAGTACCACTATGTATCTTGCTTTCGAGATCAGCCACGCCTGCCCAAATCACGAAGGAAAACGCTAAAGAGAACAGAACCAATAGGTATCGGCGCAGTTCCTGCACGGTTACTGTCTTACCTATGTCGCTATCAGTAGACATCAATGAACCAATTCAAAGGCGGCCAACTCTTCGGTCTGAAACAATATCGCGATGCGAGAGCTGTCATTGGTGAGCTTCTTGATCCGTCTTGGGCGGGCAATGTAAATTGGGTTCTCACCTTCGCCGCGTTTTCCCTGGGCGAAAGGATAGAATTCTTCGACGGCTATATCCGAGCGTTGATGGATAATCATTTGCGAATAGAATAGAACAGAATACTCGTCCGCGCCCATGACCATGTAAATAGGCCGGGTGGTATCTGACCCTTCCACCCATTCCTTTAACTCATGGGCGAAGTCCCGCCGAGAGTTTGCAATCGGCGCGCTGTCTGGCAGAAGCGTGAAGATTCCCATCGCGACCAACAGGACCGCACCGGCTGCGATCGCCCATCGGCGCGGCTGCCCGGTCGGCATGAAGAAACGGTGCTGCCATTTTTGAGAGAAGTGGTAGGCAAAGGCGAGGGCGAAGGCGGGCATCAGCGGCGCAAGGTAGAGCGGCATTTTGGACTTCGACAGGGTGAAGACGATGAACGGCAGAGTGACCCAAAGCAGGAGAAACAACTGCCATCCGCGCTGCGACGCAAAGCGACTGGCGCAGGCCTCCCATGCGCGCCGGATCACGCCGGGCCACAGGAACACCCACGGCGCGGTGCCGACCGAGACGACGAGCAGGTAGAAGTAGACCGGCTTCGCGCGCTCGAATTTGTCGCTGGCAACGCGTGCGACGATCTCGTCCTTCAGAAAATAGGAGAGCCGGGACGAATCCTGTGCCACGACGGCGCCATACCAAGAGAACGAAACTAGCATGAAGGCGAGGATCGGCAGCGGCGCGAGCAATCGGCCGGTTTCGCGGCGCCTCCCCTCGATCAGATACCAGACGAGAAGCGGCAAGAGCGGCAGCCAACCGGGCGGTCCCTTGGTCAGAAACGCCAGCCCGAAGGCGAGCCAAAAGACCCAGCGCCACGCGTGAGAGTTTCCCCTCCCCCACCAAACTCTCACTGCGGCGAGGACGCCGAGCGTTTCCAAAAAGACCAGAAAGACGTCCGTGGTGAGCGTGTGCCCGCAGGCGAAGGGCAGAACCATGGTGGCGTATATGAGGCCCGCCTGATTCGATGTACGTTCAGTGAAATCAAAGGTCCGCGCGATGCTGACGGTGCAGAGAATCGCCCCGAGAAATGCCAGCGACGCAAAGAACCGCGCTCCCCATGCATTCACGCCGAAGACCTTCATGCCGCCAATCATCGCCCAGTAGGCCAGCGGCGGCTTGGTGAGGTGTGGTTCGCCGCCGAGGTGGGGCACCAGCCACTCGCCGAGCTCCATCATTTCGCGGGCAGCCTCGCCGTAGCGGGCCTCGCTCGACTCCCAAAGCGTCCTCCCCCCCCAGAACATGAACGCGATGACGACGAAGAGCAGGAGGTAGACGCGCCGCTCGACGGCGGCAGGTTCGCTTTTCATTTGCCTGTCTTTGCTCATGGAACCTCGGGGGGCCGCTTGGTGTGCTGGGCGGCTTTTGTTAAATCGCGGATTGACGTTTGAGCCAGAGCGACCCACACTCCATGTGAAACGGTATGCCATTCCGAAAATCCCCTTTATTAAGGACCCCTCACGTGAAGGATTTTCGCAGTTTTCTGCTCTTTGCCGCGCTCACAGCGCTCCCGCTCCAAGCGCGAGCAGACCAAATCGAGATTTTGGTGCCCAACGAGGACCTCACGGTCATCTCGGAGAATCGGCGCAACCCCGGCGACGCCCACCCGGTAGTCGGTGGCGACTTCAACCAGGACGGCTACGGCGATTTCGCCCTCGGTTCGCCCCGGTCCTCCGGCTTTGTGTCCGACGACTCGGGAAACGTCTTCGTGCTCTTCGGCTTTGCCCATACATCTCCGCCGGCGGCCATTGACCCCGACGAGACTTATTTCGACATGACCGCCTCGCCAACCGCAACTGGCAACCCGCTCAATACCGTGCTCGCGGTCGATCCGTCGCTGGGCTTTCAGGTGATGCCCGAGCGAGGAGGCGAGTGGTTCGGTTCGTCGCTGGCCTCTGGTGACTTTGATGGCGACGGACTGACCGACTTGGCAATTGGCGCGCCTGCCCCGCTCGCCGGTGCTGGCTCTGGCGCTGTGTATATCCTCTACGGCCGTACAGACCTCGGTGGCATCGTCGAGATCGACGTGGAGATTTTCAACGATCGCGCCTCGGAGATTCGTGGTATTCCCACTTCGCCGCGCCTCGGCGAGACGATCTATATGGGCGAGTTCAACGGCGACAACTACGACGACCTGGCAATTTCATCCCGCGGCCCCAATAACGAGGGCTGGGTTTACATCGTTTACGGCCGCTCGCGGAACCCACCTTTCCCAGCTTGGAACCTTGAGCGTCGCAACGTCGACGACGTCGTGCTGCTGACGACGATCCTCAGCGAAACCGTCGGCGAGCGCATGGGCTTTTCGATGAGCTCCGGCGACTTTGACGGCGACCTGATCGACGAGTTGATGCTCGGCGCGCCCCTGTGGCCCGACCCGAGCGAAGCTCGGGGGCGCATGGTGGTGATCGACGGCCTCGTCCCCGAAGCACCGTTCATTAATCTCGGCACCTACACGCCGTACCTCGAAGTAACAGGAGAAGACCTCAACCAGCGACTCGGGGCGTCGATTGCCTACGGCGACAACCTGCTCACGGCAGGCGAGGACGCATGGGTCATGGGAGCTCCCGGCGCGTCTCCCGGTTCGGTTCAGGGCGCGGGCCAAGTTTACGTGCTCGCGCAGAGCTCGGTTTCGACGACCTCGACCCTGACAATGCCTTCTGACGCGGACATCCAGATCAGCGGCATCACCGGTCAGGGCGCGTTCGGAGAAGCTGTCGCGGTCGGCCCTTGGGACTCGATCCCGGGATCGGACCTCGCCATTGGCGAACCGGGCTGGGAGGAGTCGCTCGGCGATACCGATTCCGGCCGCGTGTTCGTCTTCACCGGGCGCAATATGCCGACGGGCGGCTTTAACGCGGTCAACCCGCTCTACGACAGCGTCCGCATTCAGGGCTTCGAGCCTGGCTACGGCGCGGGGACTGGCCTTTCCTTCACGAACTTTGACAACTACAACACGACGGGAGGGTTGACCGATCTCATCATCGGCACGAGCGGCAACGCGGTGTACGACCCCTTCTGCACCGACCCGGTCGATGATACAGCCTATAACTCCTGCCACGCGCAGCGACTCGGCATCCGTGCCTACATCGTGCGCACGGGTTCGGTTCCCGATCCGGGGCTGAATCTCGGTATCGAGTCACGGTGGGACCTGCTGCCGTAGGCGCGCTCCACTTACTGAACAGTCTGCTCGACGGCCCCGCAGAAACGCGGGGCCGTCTTCAATTGGGAGCCTCTCCAGGCGCGCTGCTGAGCTACCAACTCACGAAGTCGCCCGCAGAGCGCACCCGCGTCTTTCCTTGCGTCTCAAGGCCTCCTTGGCGGAGCCAATGGCAATGAAGCCGATCTCGATCATCGTTCCCGTCTATAATGAAAAGGGGGGCCTCCCCGATACCGTGGAGAGGCTGGCCGTCGTTCTTGGGAAATTACCCAAGGAGTCTGAAGTCCTACTCGTCGATGACGGCTCGAAGGACGGAACGCGCCAGTGGCTAGAGAAGTTCGCCGAGGACGCCCCTGCCGGATTTCGAGTGCTGTATCATCATCGCAATCGCGGCTACGGCGCGGCGCTGAAAACGGGGCTCGGAAAGGCCGCCCACAACCACACGGCGATCTGCGACGCGGACGGGACGTATCCTCTTGAAAAGTTGCCAGCGATGGCGCGCCTCATGGAACAACAGGGCGCTGCCATGATCGTCGGCGCGCGCCCCGCCAAGGACCAGGCGCTCTCTCGCCGCTTCGCCAAGGCGTTCCTTCGGCGCCTGGCACAGTACCTCGCTGGCGAGCACATCCCCGACATGAACAGTGGCTTGCGCGTGTTCCACCGCGACGACGCATTACGCTTTGGGAACCTGCTCCCCGACGGCTTCAGCTTCACCACCACGATCACCATGGCGCTCATGACCGAGGGGCGGAAGGTCGTCTTCGTTCCGATCCGCTACGCGATGCGGGTGGGCAGCTCGAAGATTCGCCCGATCCGCGATACGTCCAACTTCCTGATGCTGATTTGCCGTACTGCGCTGGCTTTCAACCCGATGAAGGTCTTCGGCCCGGTCGGCGTGCTGCTGACTGCTATCGGCGTGGCACTGCTGCTGATGCGCCTCCTCCTCCCCCACCCCGTTGGCGTCGCGACCACGGTCATCGTGCTGGTGGCTGGCTTGCAGGTCCTCGCCATGGGGCTGCTTGCCGACCTGATCAATCGCCGAAGGTAGACGCACTCCATTGAATCGTTTTGTCATCAAGCTTGGAAGCAACGTGCTGGCGTCGCCTTCGGGAGGACTCGACAGCGGGCGCATCGGTGCGATCTGTGGCGAGTTAGCCGCCGCGCGTCGCGCCGGTAGGGAGCTCATCGTCGTTTCCAGCGGAGCCGTTGCCGCGGGCATGGGTATGCTGAGCCTCAAGAAACGGCCCACCAGCATCCCCGAGCTTCAGGCCGTCGCCGCTGCCGGACAGGGCGCACTCATCGAAGAGTACAGCGCCCGCCTCCGCGAGCACGGCCTCCACTGTGCGCAGGTCCTCCTCACCTACCAGGACATGGAAGACCGTCGGCGATACCTCAACGCGCGCAATGCGCTCGAAGCACTGCTTCGCCAAGGCGTCATTCCGATCATCAACGAGAACGACACAGTCACCATCGACGAGCTGAAGTTCGGCGACAACGACCTGCTCTCGGCAATGGTTGCGGCGAAGCTCGACGCCGACGTGCTGCTGATACTAACAACTGTGAAGGGCGTGCTGTCCGGGCCTCCCGACGATCGGAGCTCGCAGCTCGTCGAACGCGTCGAGAAGTGGACACCGGAGCTGGAGCAACTCGTCCACAGCTCGCGTAGCAGCCACGGCACCGGCGGCATGACGACGAAACTGCAAGCCGCCCGCCACGCCACTCGCTATGGCTCGCGGGTCGTGATCATGGATGGTCGAGAGCCGGGCTTGCTTGGCAGCGCGATGAATGGCGAGTTTAGCGGCACGCTCTTCGAGCCAGCCAAGAACAGCGCATCTGCGCGACTGCGATGGATCGGCCTGCGAAGGCCGCGCGGGATCATCAATATCGACCCCGGCGCGGCGAAGGCGTTGCGCGCGCGCAAGTCGCTGCTGCCCGTCGGCATCCTCTCGGTCGAGGGGCGCTTTGTCGAAGGTGATCCCGTTCTCCTGCGCGGCGAGGCGATTGATATCGGCATTGGCATCGCCAACTACGATCGTGATACGATCGCACGAATTGCAGGAAAGAAAGGTGGCGAACTCTCCGAAGTTCTCGGCGAAGTTCACTATCACGAAGTCGTGCATTGCGACAATCTCTCCCTCCACGAAGAAGCCTGATGACACCCTTCCGCCTCCTCATGTACCTCGCGTTAACGTTCACTTTCGTCGTGGCGGCTTGCGAGGACTCCTCGTCGAGTAGTCTCGATGGAGAGCCAGATCAGGGTTTGACCCCTCCCAATCCCGAAGAGATTCAGAAGATAGACGAAGAGCTGGCGCTGATCTCTCGCGGCATTCAACTCCACAAGAGCATGGCCTGTGTCGCCTGCCATTCACTCGACGGGAAGAAGCTCTCCGGCGGTACATACGTCAATATGTACGGGACTAATGTGGAGCTGGAAGACGGCACGATAGTCGAGCGCGACGAGGAATATCTACGCCGCTCGATCCTACTCCCCAGCATCGACGTCGTGAAGGGCTATCCCGACGCGATGCCGCGCTATGATGACAAGCTGGACAATCAGGATCTCGACGCGCTCATTGCTCTGATCAAGTCCGTCTCCGAGGTTGAAGATGACGCCGAGGAAGAAAGCACGACGGAAGAAGAGGGCACTCCCTAAGCAATGGAGACTACTGGCCACGAGGACGAGCAGGGGATGCCGGGCAAGCGCCCGATGGTTTTTCTAGCGCTGCTTGCACTCGCGGTCAGGTTGCTTTACTTCGCAGAACACAGCGCCTCGCCATTCTTCGCAATCCCGCTGCTGGACCAGAAATATTACGACCTCTTCGCGCAGGCCATTGCTTCGGGCGGCGACCTGCTTCAGTTCGGCGGCTTTCGGCCGATGCTTTACCCGCTGTTCCTCGCGCCGAGCTATTGGCTCGGTGGGCCGCAGCTCGGCGTCGTGCTGGCTATTTTGCTGCAACACATCTTCGGAATCATCATCACATTGCTGGTCGCCCGCCTTGCCGGGAAGCTCTTTCGGGACTGGCGAACAGGCGTCGCTGCCGGGGTGCTCTACGCGTTGGCCTCGCCCCCGCTTTACTTTGAAGGGGAGCTGCTCATCGAGCCGTTCCTTGCGTTCATGGTCGTCATCCTGTTCGTCATTCTCCTGAAGGCGTGCGAAGAAGAAAGCGCCGGGTGGTGGATCGCGGTCGGGGCGTGGACGGGACTGTGCGCTCAGGCGCGGCCCAACGTCCTGTTGTTCTTCGGGGCGTTTGCCGCTGCTCTGATCTGGTGGCTGTGGCGGAAGGACTTTCCCCGCGCGAAGCACACCGGCTTCGCCATCGGGGCCGGGCTGGTGGTCCTCGCCGTCTTTGGGTTCGTCAACAAGGCTCAGTCGGGCCATTGGCAGCCGCTCACTTCTGCCGGAGGCATCAACTTCTACGCAGGAAACAATCGGGAAGCCGATGGGATGATCCCCCGCCAGGCGCGCTCGGTGAGCTATCTCGGCGAATACCGCGACAGCCTTCAGGTCTTCGCGACTCAGGAATACGAGCGAGCAATGCGAGAGGCCGGGGAGGTTCCGAGCCAGAGGGGGCGGGACGTCTCGAGCTATTGGATGGCGCAGACCCGCGGGGAAATCGCTGCGGCGCCGGGCCGTTGGCTGACCCTCATGATGAAGAAAACGTGGCTTCTCTTTTGGAGTCACGAAGTCGCCAACAACAAGTCCTTTGCCTTCGTTTTGCAGGAAGAATCAATGCTACTGAGGCTGCTCCCGGTGCGGTGGTGGTTGTTGATCGGGCTGTTTCCCGTCGGCGTAGTAACTGCGTGGAAGCGGGGAAGGCTGGACTTGCTCTACTGGCTGCTGGCGTTTTTCGCGCTCTACGGACTAAGCATCGTGCTCTTTTTCGTGAACTCGCGATTCAGAATACCGCTTTGGCCGATTGCCGCGATCTTGGGCGGCGGTGCGCTGCTGACCTTCTACGAATTCGTGAAGGAACAAAACGGCAGGCGACTCGGGCAGATGTTTGCACTCTTCGTTGGCGGCGCCGTGATTTCGCTGACGAACCTGTGGGGGGTGACCCCGCCCGACTTCTCGCGCGATTACTTCTTCCGCTCGATCGCGAACAGTGAACTCGGGCGCCTCAACGCGGCTCTCTCTGACGCACAAAAGAGCATCGAACTCGACCCCACGAGCCCCGACACAGGACTGCAACTCGGCAACGTGGCCTACCGCATGGGCGACCTGCAGACGGCAGAAATCGCCTATCGCCAGGTCACGGAATTGGTCCCATCCGAGCCGCGTGGCTGGAATAACCTCGGTGCGGTTTACGAAGGTATGAGTCGGTACGCCGAGGCGATCCAATGCTACGACCGGGCGAACATCGAGGCCGGTGGGCACCCAAGCTCGCTCATCAATGCCGCGATGCTGGAAATGAGGGCAGGAATGCGTGACAGCGCCGCGAGGCGGCTGGTAGAAGCTGAGCGCCTGCTGGAAGGCTCGCCACCGCGCGCGGACCTCTTGGGTGCGTTTGCTTTTTTCGAGGAGCTGCGCGGGAACTCGGCCGGACGCGCTGACTTCCTTCAGCAGGCACTACAGGTCGACCAGTCGATGATTGAACGCATGTCCGCAGAGTTTCAGATCAAGATCCCGCGCCGACAGCTCTATCCTGAATAACTACTCAAGGTTTCATGCCCGAATGATGTATAACAGACGATGATCATTACGCTGAAAGACATACAGAAGACCTACTACCTCGGGGCCATTGACGTACCCGTGCTAAAGGGCATCGATCTGGAGATCGAGCGCGGCGACTACGTGGCGATCATGGGTCCTTCGGGCAGCGGCAAGAGCACGCTGATGAACCTGCTCGGATGCCTCGACCGTCCCACCGGCGGGCAGTATGTTCTCGATGGACACAATGTCGAGAACCTCGACGATGATGAACTCTCCCACACACGAAACCGGGAAATTGGATTCGTGTTCCAGAGCTTCAATTTGCTTGGCGCGATGAACGTTCGAGAGAACGTAGAACTCCCGATGATCTATAGTGGAATGGCAGCGAAGGAAAGGCACCAGAAAGCCCTCGACGCGATTGAAAGCGTTGGGCTGACCGACCGCATCAAACACCTTCCGAATGAGTTGAGCGGCGGCCAACGACAACGCGTCGCCATCGCCCGCGCACTCGTTAACGAACCGGCGATTCTCCTCGCTGATGAACCAACGGGAAACCTCGATTCGAAAACCGGCGAAGAGATCATGGCCCTGTTCGCTAAACTATCACAACAGGGACGCACGATCCTGTTGGTCACTCACGAGCGAGAAATCGCCGAGCATGCCAACAGAATCGTGAACCTGAAAGACGGCCTCATACTTGATATTGAAGTTCTGAAGGACGTCGCAAAGGTTACTAGTTAGTTTCTCCGCACTAATACAGCAACCACGTATCTGTTCCGTCTTCCTGGAGGCTCAGGATCCAATCACGAATCACAGCCGCGCCATCTTCGTCGACTCTTGAAGTAGCAAGTGGAGGCATGCGAATAGCGCCATTCATTGTCATCACTCGCCGATAGATCACCGACCGGGTCGGGTCACCGGGCGCGATCAACTTTGCATTTTCAATACCGAGTGTACTCGATGGGTTACCGTTTATGATTCCCGAATCGCCGTCTTCGATCTGCCAGCGTAGATCGAACGTCACCGGGCCGCCGCCGCCGGGCTGGTGACAATGCGCACAATTGGCCGCGAGGTATGCACGGGCGCGATCCCTGATGGAAGCACTTGTGTCCGCGGGGTCCGGCATTTGTGGTAGATTCGCGGGAACGTCCGGCATGCCGGGGTCCGCGAAGATGCTGATATGGTCATAGGTCCGCAATTGATTGTCGGTGATGTCTTGCTCGGGAAAGTGGTAATCGAAGTTCATCTGCGCCGTTGTCAAACCGAGCAGGTTACCTGCGGCATCTGTGTGGCAAAGCTGGCACTGTGTGCTACTGGGATACGTCCAATCATAGTCGAAGGTAGCTCCGCTTTGATCAGTGATCTCGAATGGGCGCTCCTTGTTAGTTGTTAGCAATACGGCATCGGTTTCTTCTTCATTCCACTCGTAGGAATAGCCATGCCACTCGTCGGAGTTGCGAACCAACAGGCGCGTCTCAATTCGCTGCGCACTGCCTTCCGGATCGCGGTCGTCCAACGGCAGGATGAAGTTTTTGATGATAACCGTTTCATTGGGAAAGTCCCAACCTCCGTAGAGCTGGAAGCCAGCCTGTTCGAGACCGGGAATTGCAATGAAGCGTTCCTTGAGCGCGTTGTCCGACCAAAGTTTCGCGCTCGGCTCATAAGGAATGATGCCATAATTTGTTTGGTCAATTCCTAGCCCGGCGTTCAGCAAGGCAGGGACATCGCTGAGGCGACCGGGGAACGCGCCGCGCTGACGGTAATACGCCAACAGCGAATCGAACCCCCGGCTGGCGTCGACTGCAATGTGCCAGTCCTGTCCCTCGTTATTATCCCATGTACCGTTTCCGTTGTTGAAAACCATATCGAGCACTGTCGTCCCGAAAGGAACGTCGTAATCGTACTCAAAGATGCCGCCACCAACATTGGTCATCGCGTCGGCGAAAACATTGGTCCAGCCGTTTCGCCCCATGTGAATGTTGATATTGGGCTCACCCGCAAGTAGCCTATCATTAGAATCATAGATGATTGTGACGAGGCTCCCGGCCACTGGTGGGCTGGGGTCGGTTTCGACAGCTTCGTCGGGGGTTTCAGAATCGCCTGGAACCAGTCCGTAAATTGCACCGGTGGACAGGTTCAGCAAATACACCTCGCCCGATTGATCCTGACCAAATGCACCAAGGGGAAAGCCTGACAGGTCGCCGATCAGTGTCGCTTCGGTTGCCACTTCTGTTGTAGTATCATACCCCACCGCCCAAATTCGTGCTGATGAATAGTCGCCATAGATGAATCGTCCGTAAAGCGCGGGAACAGCCGAACCATAATATACAAAACCACCGGTGATAGAGATACCTTCCGAATGATTGTATTCAGCAATAGGCAAAGTCAGGCCCGTTTGATCACAACCGTTCGAGGGATTGTAACAGTGGTTGCCTTCCATGATTCGCCAGCCGTAATTGTGGCCACTCTTGATGACGTTGACTTCTTCCCACAGTTCCTGGCCGACATCGGCGAGGAACTGGGTTCCCTGTTGCATGTCAAAGCTCCAGCGCCAGGGATTGCGAAGACCGTAGGCATAAATCTCTTTCCGAGTCGCAGCACCGGCCGGTCCGCCATCGATGAATGGATTGTCTGGCGGGATCTTGTACTCCAACCCAACATCGGGTGCAGAGCGAACATCAATTCGCAGCATACTACCTAACAGATTGGTTGTATTCTGTGCGTTATTACCAGCGCCGGTATTATCACCGACGCCGCCACCATCACCCATTCCGATGTATAGATAACCATCGGGGCCAAAGGCGATCATTCCACCATTGTGGTTGGGATCCGGTTGAGGGATTTCAAGGATCACTTCTTCGGATGCTAAACTAACCGAATTGGAACCGGGAGGGTTTTCAGTGAATCGCGAAATGCGCGAGCGACGGTCGCCTTCGCGGACTGTATAGTAAACGTAGAACTCGCCATTGCTTTGAAAGCCAGGGTCGAAGGCGAGCCCAAGCAGGCCCTCCTCGCCGCCACCGCCTCCCTCGTAGTGACTTTGCGCCAGCGAGGTCACGTCCAAGAAAGTCGATACATCTCCGGGTGCCGGGTCGACATCCTTCACAAAGGTCCGCACGCGCCCCCGCTGTTCAACAACAAACAGTCTTTCGCTATCATCGGGGGATTCGATTAGCAATAGTGGAGACTCGAAGCTAAGGCGCGGGAAAACGCGTTCTGTGCGCACAGTCACCGGGCCTTCGCCGGGGAGCGTATCGATATCAATTGATTCGTTCGCTGCTCGCGTTCCGATACCGTAGGGTATGTAACCCGGCGGAGGAGTTAGCGTGATCGTACCCCAGAAGTTTTGTGACCTATAAAGTGAATCGTTATTCCCGCCGCCGATCCACGCGACCTGATCTTCACGGTCGCCACCAAAGTCGTCGTCATTGACGAGCGCAGAAAACCCGATGGTGTCGCCCGTTTCGATGGGATTGTAGTCTACGTTTCCGTCGTCTTCGTCAGCACCGCGTAGCGCAAAACGGTATTCTGTACGGTATCCCTTCGCGGTAATCTGCGTCGACGCCCACCAAGTCTTATCTTTGTATCCTGAATTGTTTTCCCAGTGATGCTGGCCGTTAACGCCGAAGTGGGGTTGTTGGCCCTCGCGCCAATCGCGGTCGTCTGCGGGGGACCCGCCGGTGCTCTCCGTCACGTCGCGGTCGAGGTCGGCGTCTATAAAGACTTCCGTGCAGTCGTCGTTCCATACCTCTGTGTGGTCGGGCCGTGTGGATTGATAGTCATCCGACACGTCGTCGTCGGTCACGTCGAAGGCGACGTAGAGCGACTCACCATCGTGCATGAGGTATAGGTCATAGGAACAGTCGGCAACAGAGACCGCGTCGCCATCGAGCGGATTCCATCCGGGATTCGTTTGAGGGGTCGTGCCTTCAACGAAGACGACGAAGGCATTGTCCCATTCTCCGGTGTCGAACTGTCCGTCGATAGTGACGGATGATTCGACAAAGGGAACGTCGATGTGATCGCTTCCGCCTGCGTAAACTATTTGTAGCGATAGCGCAGCCATTATCGCAGACTGGAGGACGCGTTGCATGAGTTGCTTCATAGGTGCCTTTTTCCGCCATTCAGTGTAGGTTAGGGCTGACAGCTTGGGGTGAATCAGCCCACGCAAGTGTGCGACACCTCGGGGAAGCAGATGGCTACCTTGACGCTGGGGTTAAGTCGACGAGTTTTTTATTTGGAGCGATTGCGCACGTTCCGGCTCACAGCTCTTCCGGCCCGATCAGGTCGTCGAGGCTCTCGCGCCGACGTATCAGGCGAAGCCCCCCTTCTTCGATGAGCACCTCAGCCGGCCGGGGCCGCGTGTTGTAGTTGCTCGACATGGTGAAGCCATAGGCGCCGGCATCGAGCACCGCCAGCAGCTGCCCCCCATTGAGCTTTGGAAAGGGAACGCCCCTTGCCAGGAAGTCGCCGCTCTCGCAAACCGGCCCCACGATATCGGTGGGGATCGTTTCACCGGACGCTCCCCCGCCGACGGGGACGATCCGATGCTTGGCACCGTAGAGTGCGGGGCGGATGAGTTCCGTCATCGCCGCGTCGACGATGGCAACCTGACGACCGCCGCGCTCCTTGAGGTATTGAACGCGTGTGAGCAGAACCCCCGCGTTTGCCGCGAGGGCGCGGCCGGGCTCGATCATGACGCGCACATCACGTCGCGCCGCGAACTCCCCGAGCACCTCCGCTACGCCGGGAAGGTCGATGGCGATTTCGCTCGTTTCGTAGTCGATGGCGAAGCCGCCGCCGAAGTTCACCGATTTCAGCCCATCGGCGAGGGCAGAGGGAAGCACATCGATCAGGCCCTCCACGACTGCGACGACTTCCGGCCATACCGCCACCTCGCGGATCTGCGAGCCGACGTGGACATGTAACCCGTGGAGGTCGAGGTTGGCGAATTCCGCTTCCCAGTTCGACGTAAGCCCTTTAATCTCAGCCGTTGTCACGCCGAATTTGTCCTCGCCGCGACCCGTTGAGATGTAAGTGTGCGTGCGCGCGTCCACGTCGGGATTGAATCGCAAGGCGACGGCGGCGCGGGTTTTCAACTCGCCCGCGATGGCATTGAGACGCCCGGCTTCTCCCACGGATTCCACGTTGAACTCGCGGATTCCGGCGGCCAGCCCCGCGCGGATTTCGTCGGCGCGCTTGCCCGCTCCGGCGAAAACGATCCGGTCGGCGGTGACGCCCGCGCGCCGCAGTCGCTCCAATTCGCCAGCGCTGACGATGTCGAAAAGCAGTCCTTCTCCTGCCAACAATCTAAGGATCGAGAGGTTGCTACAGGCCTTCACGCTAAAGGCAAGGTCGGTCTCGGCGCTTGGAAACGCGGACCGGAACCGCTCGACGTTATCGCGGAGCCTCGCGGCTGAGTAGACGTAGAGCGGAGTCGTGAAACGCTCGGCGGCTTCCGAGAGCCGCTCGGTGCCAAACCAGCGGTCCAAGGATGAACTTTCCATGGCGTCAAACATTAGGGATGATTTCCCTTTTCATCGAGTCGCATAACTGACATCCTGCAAGGCTTTGCTGATGGCGCGTAAACTCGCACAGCCAACAAGGGGGCAATTTGTGAGCGAAGAGGGTACCAAAGAGCAAAGGCGAAATACCGACCCGCCGGGACTTCGCCTCGTCGACAACATCGAAAAGGTGATTGTCGGGAAGCGATCCGTGATCCTTCGAGTGGTCGCGGCGATGTTCGCCGGCGGCCATGTGCTGCTCGAGGACGTGCCGGGAACCGGCAAGACCTCGCTTGCGCGCTCGCTCGCGAAATCGCTCGGCGCCAGCTTCAATCGTATTCAATTTACTCCGGATCTCCTCCCTTCCGATCTGACCGGCGTTTCGATCTACAATCAGAAGACCCAAGAATTTTACTTTCGCGAGGGACCGCTGTTTGCCAATGTGATCCTCGCCGACGAGATCAACAGGGCGACGCCGCGCACGCAAAGCGCCCTTCTCGAGTCGATGGAGGAGCAAACGGTGACCGTGGATGGAGTCACTCACGAGCTGCCGAATCCGTTCTTCGTGCTGGCGACGCAGAACCCCGTTGAACAACACGGAGTTTATCAGCTCCCCGAGGCGCAGCTGGATCGCTTCCTCATTCGCGTTTCCCTTGGTTACACTTCACAAGCTGAGGAGCGGCGAATTGTTGAGTCGCAGAAACTTTCTCATCCGATTAACGATCTCGAACCAGTCGTTTCAATTGAAGACATTCTCAATGAAACGCGTTCGTTGCGGGAGGTAACCGTGGAGCCGAATGTTTCCGACTATATAGTAAAGATCGTTACGGCGACGCGTGAACACCGCGAGGTTGTGCTTGGCGCAAGCGCCCGCGCTTCTATCTCGCTCTATCGCCTTTGCCAATCGGTTGCCTGGATTACGGGGAAGACATTCGTCACGCCCGACATGGTGAAGAAACTCGCGCCAGCGGTCATTTGTCACCGCCTCATGCTGAAGCCCCAGGCGCGAATTGGTGGGGTACAGCCTGAACAAATATTGGAAGAGATCCTGAACCAGGTCGAAGTCCCGGTTGTCCGAATGGCGGCTGCTGCGGCAGGTGACTTCTAATGAGACACTTACTATTCTCAATCCTGTTGTGCCTCCCGACTTGGCTCTCTGCGAGTGACGCCGAACCACAACCCGATACTGTTAAGTTTGAATTGGTAGAGGTTGATCCTAAAGAAATTTCCGAGGATCCGGCGATTATTGATTTGCTGGAACCGTATCGCAAGCAAGTTGCCAAGATGCGCGCGCCCATTGGCGAGGCTTCGGAAACAATGCCCTCTGGTTTGCGTGAAACTTCATTGGGTAGCTGGATGGCCGATGTCATACGCGAAAGCGCGTCGCGCTCGACCGGACGCAGCGTCGATATGGCATTCACCAATTGCGGAGGCATCCGCGCTCCTCTGCCGGAAGGTGTGATCACAGAAGAGACGCTTCTCAATATCATGCCCTTCGACAATAGCATCGTTGTCTACGAACTGAACAGCGATCAAATGGATGAATTGGCCCGAGACTTCGCTAGCGGCTACGGCTACTTTCCCATTTCCGGCATGACAATCGAAGCCGATGCCGATGGGAACTTGCTCTCCTATCAAGTAGGTAGAAAGCCCGTTTCCGCTGAGACCTCTTATCTCGTCGCAACAAGCGACTATCTGGCCGGATCCTATCGCGTTGTCCAGGGGTTCGAGAAGCCTGAGAACACCGGTTTGTTGATACGCGATGAGATGATTCGATCGGTCATTGAAACGACGGAAGAAGGGGCGAAGGTATCACCGCCCGAAGACGCCGCCCGATATCGATACGACGGCAAGACCGTCGGGGAGTTGAAACGATGAAAAGGCGCGAATTCATTTCCACAGCAATGATGAGCGCCGCTTGGATGAGCAGCGGCGCATCTCTCTTCGCCAACAAACCCGAATCGGCGACACGGATCACGTTGTTGCATACTAATGATGTGCATTCTCACCTCGAGCCGATGACCTCTGGTAAGTTCGCCGGGTTCGGCGGTGCTGCCGCGCGATCAACTTTGGTGAGTCAATACCGGAAGCAGGAAGACAATGTTTTACTCCTCGACGCCGGCGATATCTTTCAAGGTACTCCTTACTTCAATCTCTTTACTGGCGAAGCAGACTTCGTCGCGATGAACGCGTTGGAGTATGATGCTTCTACAATTGGTAACCACGATTTCGATGCAGGAATTGAGCGCCTTGCAGAGCTAACGACCGACCTCGCAAAGTTTGAGTTCCTCAATGTGAATTACGACTTTACCGACACACCGATGGCGGGCCTCACGCGGGAGTACATGATTCGCGAGTTCGATGGCGCGAGGGTTGGTATTCTCGGGGTTGGTATTAAGCTCGACGGCCTTGTG
>JAUIJJ010000368.1 GCA_030431385.1 bacterium
TCGCGTGATCGTATCGGCGTACATGATTACGAGGCCCTCGGCGTTACGCGCGGCGCGGCCTACTGTCTGGATGAGAGAGCGCGCCGAGCGGAGAAACCCTTCCTTGTCGGCGTCGAGGATCGCGACGAGCGATACCTCGGGAAGGTCCAGCCCTTCACGCAGCAGATTGATTCCGATGAGGACATCGTACTTCCCTTCGCGTAGCTCCTTGATGAGCTTCACCCGATCCAGAACGTCCACATCCGAGTGCATGTAGCGAACCTTCACGCCTACTTCGCCGTAGTATTCAGTTAACTCCTCCGCGAAGCGCTTTGTGAGCGTCGTCACCAACACACGCTCACCACGCTCGACGCGAACTCGGATCTCCTCAAGCAGCCCCTGCACTTGTTCGGAAACCGGGCGGACTTCGATCTTCGGATCGATGAGGCCGGTCGGGCGGATGACCTGCTCGACGACTACGCCGCCCGAGGATTCGAGTTCGTACTCCTCGGGTGTGGCGCTCACGAAAACGACCTGATGCAGTTTCTTCTCGAACTCCTCAAACTTGAGCGGGCGATTGTCCAGAGCAGACGGGAGGCGGAAACCGTGCTCCACGAGAGTCGTCTTTCGCGAGCGATCACCCGCGTACATCGCGCGGACCTGCGGGATCGAGATATGGCTCTCGTCGATAAACATCAGGAAATTTTCAGGGAAATAGTCGAGTAACGAAAACGGTGGCTCGCCAGCTTTCCTGCCGGAAACATGACGCGAGTAGTTTTCGATCCCCGGGCACGACCCCATTTCGCGCATCAACTCCACATCGTATTCCGTGCGCTGCTTGAGCCGCTGGTATTCCGGGAGCTTGTTGTTGTCCTCCAATTCGCGAAGGCGCTCGGTGAGTTCTTCTTGAATCGTGACAATCGCCGCCTTCAGCCGCTCGCGCGTCGTTGCGTAGATACTCGCGGGATAGATGGCGACGCGGCGCACCTTGCGTAAACGCTCGCCCGTCAGCGAATCGATCTCCGTGATCGAATCGATCTCGTCGCCGAAGAATTCGAAACGAAGCGCTCGCCGGTCTTCGTACGCGGGGAAGATATCAACCACATCGCCGCGGACGCGAAACGACCCACGAAAGAAATCCGCATCGTTGCGTTCGTATTGCAGCTCCACAAGCCGCCTCATGAAGTCGTCGCGGCTGACCTGATCTCCCGGTTCCGCGTAAAGCACCAAATTGAAGTAATCATTCGGCGACCCGATGCCGTAGATACATGAAACCGACGCGACGACGATGACATCATTCCGCTCAAGAAGCGCTCGCGTCGCGCCGAGCCGCAGCTTGTCCAACTCATCATTGATCGATGCGTCCTTCTCGATGAACGTATCCGACGATGGGATGTACGCTTCCGGCTGGTAGTAATCGTAGTAGGAGACAAAGTACTCGACCGCATTGTGCGGAAAGAGGTCTTTGAACTCGCGATAGAGCTGTGCGGCGAGAGTCTTGTTTGGGGCGAGCACCAGTGCAGGTCTGTTGATCTGTTGAATCACCTGAGCCATGGTGAAGGTCTTGCCGGAACCCGTCACGCCCATCAGAACTTGCGCGGGAAATCCATCGCGAATGCCAGCCACGAGCGATCGTATCGCTTCGGGTTGATCCCCCGCCGAAGACATTTCGGTCTTGATATCAAACTCGCCCGGCAAGTCTCGGTTTTTCTGAATTCCCATATCCAACGCCACGCCCTCGCACTTTCGCCAAACCAACGACACAAAGGTTAGGCGAAAGTGCGGAGGGGCTCAAGCGGAGTATTTGGCGTTAGCGATTACTCGACAAAGGTGATGTGATCACTGACATCAATGATCGAGTCGTTGTTGAAGTCCTGTGTCAAAGATGACGGCAATTCGCCGAGCAGAATGCCGATGACGACATTGGCAGGATTGGGTGTTGAAGTTGTCGTCGGCGTCGTTGTTGCCGTAGCAGTCGGCGTTGCCGTTGACGTAGATGTTGCCGTTGCCGTCGCCGTCGCTGTCGATGTGCTGGTGGGAGTCACCGTCAGCGTAGGCGTCCCCGTGGGAGTCATGATCCCAGTCGGCGAAGGCGTTGGCGAACTCGTCGGTGTTGGAAGAGGAGTCATGGTGGCAGTTGGCGTCATCGTCGGAGAGGCTGTCGGCGACGGCGTCGGAGTTGGGGGCAATTGGATCAGCCCGGTCTCCACAATTCCCTGAGGAGAATCGAGAAGTATCCATCCGAAATTCGCGCTATACGCGAAGCCGCGGAGGATTCCAGTCAGTTTCTCGATACGGGGCCTGTGCATCTCACCGGTCTGAGCGACCGTGTCGAATTGGATCCAGCCGCAGTTCGCCGAGTATGCATAGCCGCTCAGCAGGAAGAAGTCCTCATCGGAACTCGCGTCGATGTTCACACCGAAATCGTCTGCCAACATATTACTGTAAGCAGTGCCGTTTGTCGGCGATCCGTCGCCGAGGCTAACCCATCCGATGTTGGCCCCGTAGACGTAACCCGAGGCGAATCCCTCGCTAAAGACTGCACCGTTGGCGCCATCGGCCCGCCAGTCGAGCCAGCCGACATTGCCCGCATAGTTGTACCTGTTCACCGTATCAACGGTGCTCTGCCCGGGGGCCGACCTCGCCCCAATCAGAACCAGCACCGCGACCAACGCAATCCGATACATCATCTTCGTTTCGCCCTCCTTGGCAGTTAGTTAGGCATCAATGGATGATGTTGCTAAATGGTCTCGTCGCCAAGTTAGAGGTAGACGTCAGGCCCAAGTCATTCCCCGTGGTACCGACGTAGTTCGTCGTGTTGTCGAGTAGGATGTTCCTCATGAGCACATTGTCGTCGTCCGTCCCCATCACGAAGCCACGACTGTTCCCTTCCGAGAGATTCTGGTCGAACACACAACGCAAAAGCCTTGCGTTAAACCCTCCACCAGAGGCCGCCATCGAATCCCCGTTGTTGACGGACACCACATTCTTGACGAAGCCAGCCGAACCAACGTCCACGCCGTAAGTTTCATTGTCTGTAAAGACACTGTCTTTGATCAAACGGCCAGAACCCGTGTTGTCACGAAATCCGGCGAACCCGTTAGAGTTCGCCTGCGACTCCAACAGAACTCCTCCGGAGCCATCGAAATGGATTCCACTGCCGTCATTGTTAGATGAAACGCATTGAATGACACTCGATGCCCGCACCGATATACCGGAACTCTGGTTGTTGTTCGCTACACAGTTCTGAATCAGGGAGCCAGAGCCCGCAGTGATGCCTCCGAATTGGTTCTCGGTCGCCGTGCACTCCGAGACTGCTGCCGCAAGCCCGAGCCTCATGCCATATATATCGTTCAAGTTGACCGTGACCCCCGTCACTCGAGAGTAATCATTGAATTTGATGCCGTCCTCACCCCAACCGGTTGCGAACCCATTTCGAACTGTGGAATGGTGAACGTCAGTATCTGCACGGATTCCGTCTATAGAATCTACCACGCCAATCAGTCCGAAGCCATTGAGATCAATCGTCACAAAGGGAGCAGTGACCTTGATCCCGTGCTTCATCGCTTCACCAGTGATGTTCCCCGTGAGGTAGTAGGAACCCGGCTCCGAAATGACGTGTACGCTATCCGCG
>JAUIJJ010000019.1 GCA_030431385.1 bacterium
TTCGGCTTCCACCTGGGGGAACAACCAGGTTATGTTACTGGTTTCCTGAGTTAAAGCCATCAGGTTGGGTTCGTCAGCCAGCGGATGATAAAGGGTCCAATAGCCATGGGAGCCTTTTACAAACTCGCACAGTCGCTGCTGTGCGAGTCCAAGAAGCGGCGACTCGATAGCAATGAAACGGCCGCGCGAAACGAGAAACTCCAGAAGGAATGGAACGCTGCGAAATTGTATCAATCGCTGACAGATTGGGCGGCGGCACCTCGGTTTGCACCTGATCGAGTCGATGGAAAACCAGTCGCGAATCCACTAGCAGATTGGCAGCGTGCGATCATCAACAATGAAGACCTTCAAGACACTGCAAAGGAGATGGCGGAACGGCTCAATGGGAGCCGCGCGTTCTCCCTCTTTCTTAAGATGCACCCTGAAATCGGCGAGTTGCTTAAGCGGCTCAAGGAGTTAAGTAACAAATGACATATCGCGAGGACATGGCAACACCCACGGAAACAGAGGAACGCGAAATCGGTGCGATCCTGGAGAACTTTGAGAGCTGCGGAATACAGGCGGTTTACTCTCTGATCGATGGGCAACTCGCGGCGCTCCATGCACGCGCCCAAGGCCTCACTCAACTTTCTGGTGTTGTGATTACGGTCACCGGATTCTCCGGTCGAATCATTGCCGATACAAACGTGACGGCGCAGGTGTTTATCATCGTCGGGATTTGCCTCGTGCTGGCTGCTGCGGCCATTTGTCTCTTTTATGTAATGCCCGTCCGGTGGGTGAGTAGCTATCTTGACTTGCCGAAGAAAAAGTGGCTGCTCGTCGCGATTCGCAGGAGAAATAAAAAAACGCGCGCATTCTTTGCAGCGAGCATGATTCTGATCTTCGGTTTACTATTCTATATAGCATCCATTAGCATTATGTTGGCAAACCCTGAAGCAACGGAACTAACGAAGGTTCGGTAGGAAACAGGAGACAATCGCGGAGCCTTATGATGCCCCATGTTGTACACGTCTATAAAGACTTTTGGCCCCCGATTCTAGGTGGGATCGAGCGGTCTATCAATTGGATGATCGAGGGACTTCGCGGCGAATATGAATTTACGGTACTTGTTAACTCGCGAACACGCGAAACTAGAACCCGCGAGTGGAATGGTGTGAAGATCATCGAAGTCGGCGAATGGGGGCGTGCGCTTTCCGCGCCGATATCGCCAACATTTCCGAAACAGATGAAGAAACTCAGCGCGGACATCTGGCACTTTCATATACCAAACCCAACGGGTGATGTTTCATGGCTTTGGGCGAGGCCGAAGGGTCGGGTCGTCGCCACTTACCATAGTGATGTTGTGCGACAGAAGTGGGCGATGGCCGTGTACGGCCCGTTTCTGAGAAAGTTTCTAAAGAACTGTAATGTCATCATGCCGACAACGCCGCGGCTGATCGATTGCTCGCCGGTTCTTGGTGAGTTTCGCGAAAAGTGCCACCCCGTGCCATTGGGAATACCCCTCGCACCGCTGGAGCAAACAGCCGCCTCGGCAAACGCGGCCCGCGAAATCAAGAAGTCATATAGCGGACAGCCAATCCTCATCTTTGTAGGCAAGCTTCGCTACTATAAAGGTCTTCAGTTTGCGGTATCTGCGATGCGCGAGTTAGAAGGGGTGAAGTTGCTAGTCATTGGGGAAGGTCCAGAGGGTGATTCGCTCAGGAACCTCGCCGATGAGTTGAACGTCAATGATCGGGTTGAGTTTCTTGGGGAACTCTCCGACGAGGAAGTTGTTAACTACCTGAACGCCGCAGATGTGTTCGTCATGCCGTCGCATTTGAACGGTGAAGCCTACGGGCTTTCACAAATCGAAGCGATGGCGTGTGGCGTACCCGTTGTTTGCTGCGATCTGCCGACGGGCGTTCCCTGGGTTAACCAGCATGGCGAAACCGGGTTAGTGGTGCCCCCCGCAGATGCAACGGCGCTCGCCAATGCAGTAAAGGAAATCGTCAGCGACCCTAACAAGAAGTTCAAGATGGGGGAGGCGGCGCTACGCCGCGCTCAAAGTGAATTCAGCCAGAAAGTTATGTGCGAAAGAATTGGCGAAGTATATAAGAGTCAGTTGTCCGACTGATCATCGGGGGTCAGTGCGATTTGCGCGTCGTACAATTCACCCTGAGGATTCTTCACCGGACGGATCCCCTTTCGGACAGCAACGCGAGCAATCATGTGCCCGGCAATCGGAGCAACGAGTAGCTGAAAGATGATTGCCAATACCGCCTTTGCGATATCGTCAGGTCCCTTTTGTAGTAGCATCGCAGCCCCCATGATCAGGAACGCAAACCCGAACGTAACACCCTTTGTTGCGGCATGGAGGCGCGTGTAAATATCGGGAAACCTGACGATTCCTACTGCGGCAACGAAGACGAAAAACAGTCCGATAAACATCAGACCCAATGCGATTGGTTGAATGATCTCACTCAATGATGTCTCCGTTCTGTACGTACCGGGATAGGACGACGGCGGAGATGAAACCAACGATACTGAGTACCAGGAGAGCGTCGAAGAAATAGGTCGTGCCGATTGCCAATTCCAACACGGCCATCAGACAAAGGGCCACGAGCGCCATACTGTCGACTGCCATGATCCGGTCCAGCATGTGCGGTCCGCGCAGCAGTCGAAACATGATCATCCCCATGGAAAGCAGTAACACGCCAAAGAATATGATCTGTAATGTTAAGCCAAAGGGAGTCATCAGTATTTCCCCTTAAAGAGATCAATCGGCTTGCGAAGTTGTTTCGCGATATCGCCCTTGCCGGGGTACATAACATGGACGACCAATTGCTGCTGGTCTGCGGTGACATCCACTGACAATGTCCCCGGCGTAAGTGTGATTCTGCTAGCTAAAATCATCAGTTCAAACTTCGTAAGATCACCGACGGGAACCTGAATGAGCGTTGGTTGGAAGTGGTCCGTCGGGGTTAACACATCCCACGCGATTTGAAAGTTCGAGATTGTAAGGTCGACAAGGAAGTCCCAAACAAAGAGTCCGATATCCAAGAAAAACCCCGGCAGCTTCTTGCCAGAGGGAATGTGAGGCAAAAGGAACGCCCGCGCGCTCGGGAGCTGCGGAATCCACGACAGAATGATGATGCCCAGTACGTATCCAATGATGAGATTCGGTATCGAGAAACCGACCAGGAGAGCGTAGGTCACAGCCATCAGGAAACTGTAGAAGATCAATACCATGCCGAATCTCCTGTCGCGACCTCTTTCGACGAAGCGGTTTGGCTTCGGAGGGCTTCAACGCCCCGCTCGCCCAGGACGGCTTCGATGTATGCATCTCTGGAGAACAGTTGGTCGGCGGCCTCGGTTGTTAACTTAAACAACCAACCACTAAACACAGCGACGAAGAGCGAGACTGCAACTAGCAACCCGGTGGCGTAAATCACCTTCGTGTTTTTAGGGTGAGACTCGTCGACTCGTTCCAACTCACCCCAAAAGCCCAAGCGCCAAATTTTCATCATACTCGCCAGTGTTAGCAGGCCGGTGGCGACGGAAATGGCGACATAGATGTAGTGTCGTTCCGACAAGCCTTCGACAATCAAACCGTATTTACCATAGAACCCACTCAAGGGTGGAATTCCGGCGAGGGAGAGTGCGGAAAGGAGGAACAAAACAGCGAGTCCCGGGTAGACCTTCAACAGACCCGACACCTTTTTCAGGTTGTCGGTCCCTTCATTTACCACAACACAACCGGCGACTAGGAACAACGACGCCTTCACGATGATGTGGTGAATGATGTAGAATATTCCAGCAGCGAGCGCAAAGGGTGTGAAGACACCTAGTCCGAAGATCATGTAACCAATTTGGCTGATGATGTGGAAAGATAGGATTCGCCGGAATGTCATTTGACTCAGCGCGCCGAGTACACCTACGAGCATTGTGCCGCCACCGATGGCCAGAATGAGCGGCTGAAACCATTCGCTCATCGCAACCGGGTCGCGGAAGATCAGTGTGAAAATTCGATACAAGCAATAGACGCCGACCTTCGTGAGAATCCCGGAGAAATACGCGACGACTCCGATTGGCGCTTTTGGATAAGAGTGAGGCAGCCAATAAAACATCGGGAAAAGCGCGGCCTTAAATCCGAACACGAATAGTAGTAGAGTACCTAGAAGCGTTGCTTCGGGTGTGGGCCCGGCTTGGGCGATTCTGACCGCGACCTCTGCCATGTTCAGTGTTCCGAACATGCCGTAGGCGAATCCCGCTGAGAGCAGGAATACCGCGCTCGATACGACATTCAATACCACAAACTTAAATGCCTCGCGCAGCTGCGTCTTTTCGTTGCTGTGTGATATCAGCGCGTAGCTCGCGATGAGTATAATCTCGAAGCTGACAAACAGGTTAAAGATGTCTCCTGTGGAGAACGCCCAGGCGACGCCTGTTCCCAAGAGGAGGAAAAGCGGATGGAGGAGGAAGCGTTCCTCGTCGGGCTTCGCCGCACCGGCGACGATGTAGAACCATGAAACGCACTGTGTGATCGCGCTGAGGCAAATCATAATCGCGCCCAGCAAATCAACTGTCACAACGATCCCAAAGACATCCGGCCACATTCCCATGCGCACGACCTGTACGCCTTCTGCGCGTATGAAGAAGAGCTGGCAGATTGCGATGATCGGGAGGGCGATCGATACGATGCCGCTAATGACTCGTTGGTAGCCGAGTGACTTCCAGCCGAAGAGGCAGAAGATGGCTCCCACGAGTGGGAGCAGAATTGGTAGCAGTGGTGCGTTCAATCCTCTGCCTCCGTCGCACCCTGCTCGGGAAAGTCCATGCAATCATGCTCATCGAAACCGCGGGCCAGAAGAATGACAAGGAACGCCGTAACGCCGAAGCTGATGACAATTGCGGTGAGGATGAGCGCCTGTGGAAGCGGGTCGGCGATTTGCGCCAGTTCAGAGTAATCGGATTCACCGGGCAGAATCGGCGGGAGCTGCGCCCTTCGCCATCCGCTCATCGCAATGATGAATACGTTTACCCCATTGCTTAGCAGAATCGTGCCCAGCAATACCTCGAAGAAGTTCTTCTTTAAGATCAGGTAGATGCCCGATCCAAAGAGTACAGCGACGAGTATGGAAGCGAGTAAGTTCATCTATTGCTCACTCCCGAACTTTTGGATGATGAGCATCGTGACGCCGACGACCGTCAGGAAAACCCCCAAATCGAAAGCCATCGCCGAAGCGACTTCGCTATTCCCAATGAATGGAATGTCTATGTATGTATATCCACTGGTGAGGAACGGTAATCCCAGGGCAATTGCAACCAGGCCGGTGCCGACTGCGAAGAGGAGTCCGATTGGTATAAGCTGCATAAACTTGAAGTTGTACAGCTCGGGGATTTCGCTCTTTCGAAAAGAGATGAACAGAACTGCGAGCGCAACGCTGGCCATCAGCCCCGCTATGAACCCGCCGCCGGGCGCGTTGTGACCTGCCATAAATAGGACAAACGCAAACACTAGAATCAGGGAGGGGATGATTCGTGCGAGCTCTTTCAGGATTAACGACCCGCCGTCCCACATCGCCTCGCGCACAACTGGCTCTTGCCGAGGGCCGCCGCCGAAGGTCACAACCGAATGTACTTCCGCGCGACGCTCTTTGCGCCATTCGGGACTGCGTCGTCGGTCGCGATTATATAGTAGTAGTGTAAAAACGCCGAGTGCGGCGATGCCCAGTACGGTAATCTCGCCCAGTGTATCAAAACCTCTAAAATCGACAAGGATCACATTGACGATATTTTTCCCGCCACCGGCGCGCAGATTCGCGGCTCCTGGATACTCGGCAGAATCGCCCTCATGCAACTCGTGGGGGTGTTTGGAATTCTGCACATAGTACTCAGAAACAGTCGGCCAGCCTTCAAAGGTAGGTTGATTTCGCAGCGTGCTCTCCGACCCGATAAAGGTGATCGCGCCCATAATCAATCCGCAGGCGATCGCAACGGCAGCAGGGATGACGAGTTTTGACCTCTTCTCCGGGCGTTCGATTCGTTGTGGGAGCCTGAAGAGAAGTAGGAGAATGACGAGCAGCGTCACGACTTCCACTAGAATCTGCGTCAGCGCGAGGTCCGGCGCTTTGTATACCAGGAAGTAAATAGCAACGAGCAACCCAACCGGAGACAGGGCAATGAGCCGAATGAGCGAAACGCGATGCGTCATCATGACCATGACACTGACGGCAATCAGCACAACGATACCAAACGCGAGCACCGGCGGGTTTTCCCAATGGAGGCCGATCTTCGGGAAGGCACCTGATTGGAACGCTGCCCCGCCAACGAATAGTATCAACGCAACAAATGTAAGTAACGCGTTTCTTGATAACGATGGTGATTGAACAGTATTGGTAAGCCACTTTGCGAACTTGGGAAGTCCATCGTCGAAAATCGCCCGATAGGTGTTTCGGAAAGGAGCCGGGCTATTGATTGTCGCGTAGACCTTTTCGAAGCTCCCTCCCACCATAAAGAATGCAAAGCCGATCGAAAAGAGGCCGACTGCGATCCAGAGGAGTTTGTCCACGTGGTGGAAGAACGCGAACTTGAAGTGCGAATCCAAACCGTAGAACTCGCTGTTTACCAACTTCGATAGAGGCCCCTCGATCAGCGGCACATAGAGCCCGCCGACGAGGCACAATCCGATCAGCAACCCCGGCGAGAACAAGGCGAGGAACCCGCCCTCGTGGGCGTGGACTTCCGGGTCGCGTGGTTTGCCGAAGAATGGTGAAATTGCCATTCGATAGCAATAGGCAGCGGTGAAAATACTAGCGAAGATCGCGAGCGCGGGAAGGCCGTACTTGAAGATTCCCAAGTCGGTATGAAGGTCCAGCGACGCCTTGAGAAAGAGTTCCTTGGCAACGAATCCGAAGGTCAGCGGCACGCCCGCCATCGACGCGCAACCGATCATCGTCAGCACGGCAGTGATCGGCATTACCTTGAGCAATCCGCCGAGACGCTTCCACTCGCGCGTGTGTGCTCCGTGGTCGATGATGCCTACCAACATAAAGAGCGCGCCCTTGAAGAAAGCGTGGCTCGCAATCAGTAGCAAATCGAGCGGGAGCTTGTGGTCCGTTTCCACCAGCCCGTGACCGAATCCATAGTAGGCAGTGATGAGTCCCAACTGGCTGACGGTCGAGTGGGCGAGCAGCTGTTTGAGATCGTTACTCAGCAGCGCCATGAACCCGCCAATGAGCATCGTCACCGTGCCGGCCGTGCCGAGAAGGAACAACCACATCGGCTCGTCGGCGTAGATCGGGTACAGCCGCCCGAAAAGGTAGATGCCCGCCTTCACCATCGTCGCGGCGTGGAGATACGCAGACACCGGGGTGGGGGCTTCCATGGCGCCGGGAAGCCAGAAGTGGAATGGGAACTGGGCGCTCTTTGTGAAGCCTCCGAGGAGAACGAGAATCATGAACACCAGCGACGCAGTGGTGCCGGTGATCGCGCCCTTGTTGGCCCAGATCATGTCCCATTCAAGGGCGTCGGGGCCAGCCGCTGCGCCGCCCATCATCCAAAACCAACCGGCGATGCCCGACATGAGGCACAGCCCCCCAGCGCCTGTAACGATCAGGGCCTGAAGCGCGCCCGCTCTCGCCGTTGCCTTTTCGTGCCAGTGGCCAATGAGGATGAAGCTCGATACAGAGGTAAGCTCCCAGAAGAAGAACATCAAGAGCGCGTTTTTCGAGATCACGACGCCGAGCATCGCCCCCATGAACAGGAGCATCGTCCCAAAGAACCGCCAAGGGGAGTCCTTGGGGTCCATGTACCACCCGGCGTAGAGGAAGATCAGGAAGCCCATACCGGTGACCAGCCAGGCGAAGAACAGAGCTGGGCCGTCGAGCCAGAGGGAGAAATTCAGGCCGATGGGGCGCATCCACTCGACGTAGAACCGTTGTTCGGCGGGGTTGTTGAGGGTCAGCCAGGTGAGCAGCGCCAGCGCCACCATGGTTGTTCCCATCGTGAGCAGGTGGGGAAGGCGATCTGACTTTTTGGGCAGGACAAGGAAGAGCGCCGCGCCGATGAACGGCACCAGAAGAAACGCCAGTAATGGGAGGCTTTGCTGCAAAATGGCTCCGGCCCGATGGAAATGACAGCGCCCGCACAATCGAGCGAGGCGGGACCATAGGGACGGAGGGGCACGGGGACAAACAAATCTTCAGTCTTTGCGGGCGACCGCTCCAAGCAAACGCGGGGTTTGGTTACACCGCCTGCGGGGGGCGCGGCAGCCAGCGCGGCACCGTGCGCCGATACTCCGCGTATTGCTCGCCGAAAAGTCGCGAGAGCTTCGGTTCCTCGTAGAGCAACACGAAGATCGCACACGACAGGGCTGTCGCCCCGGTATGGATGGTGAGGACCGTCGAATCAACGAGCATCGCCTCGCCGATCAGGACACCAACGACGCCGACGTACATCGGGTTCCTCACCCACCGATAGGGACCTTCGATGACCAGGCTCTTCGGAGGATCATAGGGCGCCGGGGTGCCTTTCCCGCTCTTGGCAAAGTTGAGTACGGTCCAAACGAACAGCACAAACCCAAGAACCAGCGGAATCACTCCGATCCACCCGACCGCGCCATACCCCATCTCGCCCTTCCCCAAAAAACGCAGAAGCGCCATCGGCCCCCAGATCATCACGGACCCGGGGACCAGAAGGAGGAATGTGGTTAGGCGAAGCCAGAACATCGTCGCGCGACCCTTTGTTCAATCTGACCGAACAACACGGGTAGGAAAGTGCGCGAGTCGCAACCCCAATGGCGGCTTGCGCCCTCGCCGGGGCGGGGGGTTTATCCTTTACAGCACCGGCGAATTCGACGCATGAATCCCGCCGTCCGCGCTTAAACCGGGCCTGTTGCCGACATCCGGAATCCAATGCCGCCAGCCATACTCTTGAACCCTTCCCCAAGCCAACAACCAAAAGCAGAGAGCGCGACAGCTCGCGACAGCGAACACGCTTCCGCCGTTGACCTCTCGATCATCCTCATCAATTGGCGCATGGGGAAGGATGTTGCCGGGGTCCTGCCGAGCATCGAGAGTCATAAGCACCGCTGCTCGGTGGAGACGATCTTGGTCAACAAGCCGGCCGGGGATGGCACGGAGGAACTGGTGCGCGACAAGCACCCATGGGTGAACCTCGTTTCCCATGAGATTTTCGGCATCGCAGAGATGCGCAACGTCGGCCTGCGCCACGCGAACGGGCGCTACTTGCTGATCCTCGACGCGGATACGGAACTGCTGCCGGGATGCCTCGATGCGCTGGTCAAGTTTCTCGATCTACACCCGGACTACGCTGGCTGCGGCGGGCACACGACGCGCCTCGACGGCTCCCTCGAATACAACGTGAAACGGTTCTACGACCTTCCCACGGTGCTCATTCGCCGGTCGCACATTCAACGCTTCTGGCCCAACAATCCGTGGACCCGGCGGCACCTGATGAAAGACCGCGACCACACACGCCCCTTCGAGGGCGATTGGATGGCGGGCGCTTGCTTTTGCATTCGACGCGACGCCGTCGAGCAGATCGGCCTGTTCGACGACAAGTACTACTTCGGCTTCGAGGACGTGGATTGGTGCTGGCGCGCGAAGCGGGCGGGGTGGCGGATCGCCTTCAATCCCCGCGCCCGAATCGTGCACAAGGTGCAGCGGCTTTCCGATCGTGGCTTCAACAAGATGGCGTTAGAGCACCTGAAGAGCGGTCTGCGATTTTGGTGGAAAGTCCGCCACGAGGGGATGAACTGGGCGTGGCCGCGGCGGCCTGTTCCCATTCGTGGCGAGCGGCGCAGGAGCCTCGCCGCCGAGGTTATGAAGTCGGACCGACCGGACATGTCCGTCGTGGTGATCAACCTCAACGGGCGGCAACTGCTCGATGATTGCCTGACGACACTTCGCGAAGCGATGCCTCGGCATGAACTGGAAGTCATCGTGACCGACAACGGCAGCACCGACGGATCGGTCGAGATGGTGAAGGAGAAGTTTCCCGAGGTGAAGCTCGTTGAAAATGGCGAGAACCTGGGTTTCACCAAGGCCAACAACCAAGGCGTCGAGATTTCCCACGGCCGCTATGTGATGCTGCTGAACAACGATACGCGGGTGCTGCCCGGTGCGTTCAGCGATGCGGTCGATTACCTCGACCAACACCCGGACATCGGCGCGTCGGGCTTGCAGCTTCTCAACGAGGACGGCTCGCTCCAGCTTTCCGTACGGCGGTTTCCTTCCTTCAAGCAGGCGCTGTTTAACCGCTACTCGCTGCTGACGAAGTTGTTCCCCGACAACAAGTTTTCCCGCTCCTACCTGATGACGGACATCAAGCACGACGAAATCCAGGACGTCGATTGGGTGAGCGGTGCCTGCCTGATTATCCGGCGGGAAGTTCTCGACGAAGAAGGCGCGCTCGACGAGCGGTTCTTCATGTACAGCGAGGACGTCGACTATTGCTACCGCGTGTGGGAATGCGGATGGCGCGTGACGTACCTTCCCTTCGCGCAGGTGTATCACCTGATCGGACAGGACACCAAGAAGGTGCGCTTTCGGCTGACGCTGGAACGACACAAGTCCATGTATAAGTTCTACAAGAAGCACTACAGCCGCAGCATGATGTTCCTCGACCTGATTACCATGGCGATGGTTTCGGCGCGGTGTGGGACGCACCTCTCTCTCGCAGCGCTGGACGTCGGCCTGCATCGGCTGCGCGGCGGAGGTGCCTCATGAGCATCGCCATGACAGGCCTCGTTGTGACGCTCCTTCTGACGACTGCGATGGAGCTGATCGACCGACTCTTCTTCCCCCGACCTGTCGATCGACGCAGTCACTGGCCGCGCCCGGCGCTAGCCTGCGGCCTGATCCTAGGTGCAGGCGCGATGGGCGCAATCGGCCCCGGCGGGCGGGGGAGCGTCGAGAGCGGTCCGAGCCTCCTGTGGCTTGTCATCGCTGCCATTCCGGTTTTCGCAGCAGGCCTGAAAACAGACTACACCCGCCCAGCGACGCGTCGCCATTTCTGGGCGACGATCCTCGGCGCCGTCGTCCTCGTCATCGGCGGCTTTGGAATTCCTCACCTTGGCGTGCCGGGAATGGGAACGGTGTTCCTCGGCACCTTTGGAATGCTCGCGCTGACCGTCGCGTGGACGTTTATCGTGGTCGGCATCTTAGAGCTCTGCAGCCTGCTCCCGCTCCTCAGCGGATTCATCGCCATCCTCATCGGCCTGAGCGTCTGGCTTCCGATCGACGTGCGAGTGACCTACTCCGGCCTCGCCCTGAGCGGCTGCCTCGTCGGCGGCTTGCTGGGCCACGCGCTCGGGCAGTTGCTCAAGGCAGAAAGCCGCTCGCCGGAAAAGGCCGACGCGCTGGTGCTCGGTTTCTTCTGCGCCGCCGCAACGCTCACCACGTTTCTCAAAAGCGTCACCCTCGCCGGAGTCATCCTCCCCTTCGCCGTCATCACCATCATCGTGATCCTGGTGGGCATGAGAAGCTTCGAACGAAGCCTCCTGCTAAGAGCCAGCCCGAGGGAGTGAGGAATAACTCGGAACGCAGGCTTGCTCGCGAGTTCTCAAAGCCAAACTGCATGCTGAAACGTTCAGGGAGTTCACCCTCCGAGAGAGGCGAATGCCACCCCACGCGCTCACCAAGCGCGTCCGGCTGATTCGCTCCGGAGGAGCTTTCGCATGTAGCACGGTGCAAGATCTGCCGAGCAATGCGAGGCTGATCGCAGCTCCGTGTCAGGCCGCTAAAGACGCGCGCCGGAGGCGTGCTCGCGAACTCCTGGCGCTCGACTCCCTCCCTCTTGCGCTTGGCCGCGCCGTCGGAGAGAGTCCATTAAATCCAATTCAGCAATGAGGTGCTAACGAAATGGCAGACACATTTACGTGCATTCTCTATCACATCGTGTTTTCAACCAAGAACCGGCGCGCACTCATCACGCCGGAGATTCAAGAGCGCCTCTACGAGTACATGGGAGGAATCATCCGAAAGCGGGGAGGATCGCTCTACGAGATCGGCGGAGTCGCGAACCACGTCCACCTCTTGATCAGGTGGAACACGAGTTCCCTCTCCGATCTCATTCGCGATCTGAAATCAGAGTCTACCAAGTGGGTCCGCAGCGAATTCGCCGGGCATGGAACATTCCAATGGCAATCCGGAGCAGGAATCTTCTCGATCAGCCACTCGCACATCGATCCCGTTAAGAACTACGTTCGCGCGCAGGAACAGCATCACAAGCTCGTCTCCTATGAGGACGAGTTCCTGAAGATCTTAGAGAAACACGAATTGCTCGACCAAAAACGTGAACCATTCGGCTGACGTCCGCTTGCGAGCACACCTCCGGTGCGCGGTCTCTGTGCGACTCGACACGGGGCTGCGGCTGGCTCACTTCGCTCGCTCAGCCTGACCCCGCGCTACATGCGGTCGCTCCTCCGGAGCAGCCGATCGGCGGCGGTTCTGGTTCGCCGACTCGGCGGCTCCGGTCTTCCAAGCCCAGTCGAATCCCCGGCAATGCCCAACGCAGACAGCCCCTCTCCGAAGGAGTCGTCCATCCTTCCGCAGAATGCTCCATTGTTGCCGGATCCGGGCATTCTCTATCTCCCGTTCCAAACTAAACTGGAGCAGAGGTAATGGCTCCGGAGGGGGGATGGTGCGCTTCTCGCTCCCCGTCCGTGGTGAAACTCATCCAGAAATCCAGCGAAAATCCAGCCTTCATTCACGCGACACCCCCCGCGCGTTTGTTGATCATCTCCCCATCAATCCGAGGAGGTGCCCATGGGCGCGACGCATCATCGATCGATTACGATAACCGACCATCCAGGCCAAACCGAGTACATCCGCCAAGTCGCGGAGAAACTCCCGCCGCTCATCAGCCCCGCCCGCCTTGCGAAGCTGTTCGACATGGACAGGCGCCGCATCTACGAGATGGTCCAAACCGCGCAACTCGCCGCCGTCCGCCACGGCAAACGCGGCATGAGGGTCTTCCGCCAAAGCGTCATCGACTGGCTCGAACGCGGCGGAAGCTGACAAGGGGGCGCGGTGCGATTGAGCCGTGCGCGAGTCCCGACTAAAGATGCTCTGCCCCCGCCGTGCGGCGGGGGCAGAGTGGATTGATTGGCTGGAGCCTGAGCGTTTATCCGGCGACGGTCGCGCGGATGTCTTCGAGGCTTTCCTGTTCGAGCATCGGGAATCGGCACATGTCGTGGAGCAGATCGGCGCGGCGTTTGACCTCGCCGGGGCCGATGTCGAGCATCCGCGAGAAGCTGAAGCCCTCTACAACGAACGACGCCATCGTCGAGCCGATGTGGACGCCACGGGTCAGGTTTGCGCCGGTCACGTCGTCGAGGCGCGCCATGTAGCCAATGAGGCCTCCCGCGAAGGTATCGCCGGCGCCTGTCGGGTCCTTGAGTTTGTCGACCGGGAACGCCGGGAAGAAGATCATTTTGTCTTCCATGAAGACGAGCGCGCCGTGCTCGCCCTTCTTGATGACGACGGTGCGCGGGCCGAGCTTGAGCAGCTCGCGGCCGCCCTCGATCAGATTCATTTTTTCCGTGTACTGGCGGACTTCCTGGTCGTTCATGAGCAAGATATCCGAACGCTTGATGACTTCGGTGAGGGCTGCTTTCTCGCCACCGATCCAGAAATTCATCGTGTCCATCACGACGAGCTTGGGGTTGCGAATCTGGTCGAGAACGTCGAGCTGGAGCGCGGGGTGGATATTGGCCAGAAAGACGTAGGGAATGTCGCGGTGGCTTTCGGAGAGCTGCGGGCGGAACGATTCAAACACGTTGAGCTCGGTGGTGTTCGTGTGGGCGACGCCCATGTCTCGTTCGTAGTAGCCGGACCAGTGGAAGGTCTTGCCACCCTCGACGACCTGGAGGCCGGAAACATCGATCCCACGGTTTTTGAACTTCTCGAGTGCCTCGGCGGGAAAGTCTTCGCCGACAACGCCGACCATGCTGACGTCGGTGAAATACGACGCAGCGACGCAGCCGTAGCTACCAGAGCCGCCTATGGCGCGCTCGGCCTTTCCGTGGGGAGTTTCGATGGTGTCCAGAGCAACGGATCCTACGATGAGTGCTCGCGACATGGGCAGTCCTTCCAAAATGTGTGATTTTCAAAAGCGCAGTAGGCAAAAAAAGAGCGGCACGCGGCTAGTGTGGCTCCGCTGCCGTTCCATGGCCCCGACTTTTCGCCGCAGACTAACACCTCCGGGGCACCCTCTGTCAACCCCCTGCGAGCAATCGACGCTCCCAATGCCGGTTCTCGGCGGGCCAATATCCGTTGCGTCGAACAGCTTTCGCTGGCCTTCTCATATCACTAAAAGGGAGCGCCGCCTCTTGAAGAAACTCTCCATCGTCATCCCCATTTACAACGAAATCAACCTGCTGCCCCGCGTTCTGGAGAGGCTACGCGAGGTCGAGTTCCCGCTCGAGCTCGAGCTGATCCTTGTCGACGATTACTCCAAGGACGGTACCCGCGAGTGGCTCCGGGAAAACGAAGTCGACAAGCCAAACGTCCGCGTCTTCTTTCACAAACAGAACATCGGCAAGGGCGCCGCCCTTCGCACCGGATTCAAACACGCCACCGGCGACATCATCCTCGTCCAGGACGCCGATCTCGAATACGACCCCTACGAGATTCCAAAGATCATCCAACCGATCATCGATGAACGCTGCCGCGTCGCTTACGGCTCGCGATTCCTAGGGCGAGTCCCCACGGGCATGCGCCTGCAAAACTTCGTGGCGAATCGCATCCTCGCATGGCTGGTTATTATTATGTTCTGGCAGGTCATCACCGACGAAGCGACTGCCTACAAGGCCTTCCACCGCGACGTCCTCGATGGCATCAAACTCAAATGCAAGCGCTTCGAGTTCTGCCCCGAAGTCACCGCCAAAGTCCTCATGAGCGGCGAGCGCATTCACGAAGTCCCCGTCACCTTCTTCGCGCGCACCTTCGCCGAAGGCAAAAAAATCGGCTGGAAGGACTTCGTCGAAGCCGTCTGGACCATGGTCAAATGCCGCCTGAAACTCATGTAAGGAACACCGCCCCATGAGACCCCTTTGGATCATGATCGCCGGGCCGTACACCTCCGGCGCACAGAACGAACAGCAGCGGCAGGCCAATCTCGAAGTGCTCAACAGGGCCGCTTGGGAAGTCTACCGCAAGGGCCACGTCCCAATCATCGGCGTGAACAACGCCATGCCGATCGTACATGCAAACTCCCTCGACGAAAACATTCTCCTCATGCCGCTCTCACTCGCTCTCGCACAACGCTGCGACGCGACACTGCGAATCGGAGGCCCCTCGCAAGGAGCCGACGCCGAGCAAACTCTCATTGAGAAGAACGGCGGCATCACCTACTACAACCTCAGCGAAATCCCTTCCCTCAGCACCGAGTAGGCATGCCCCAGACAGTCCGACGTGAAAGGAAAGATCATGACCGCCGATACAGCGAATGAATCCCAAGAGCTTAGCAAACAAAAGAACGCGCAAGCTCGCGACTTCCCATACTACAACGGCGACCCGATCGCGCTCAGCGGACTGCAATGGGGAGTTGTTCTCCTCGCAGTCGTGGTTGCGTACCTCTCACTTGTTTGGATTGGGCAAAGTTTCTCGGGTATGCTCTCCGGGGTCATCTCTGTTTCGATCTATGCGGGGCTCCCGCTGATCGCCCTCGCCATAGTCGCGAGGGAACATTGGAAAGCCCTCTTCAGTAAAGTCGGCGTGCGCGAAGTGCTTCTGATGGTTGGGTTTGCCGTCCTCAACCTGATCGTAACAGTCGCTTGGGGCTCCATCCTCATTCGCATCACCGAAACAAGCGCTAACCCCGTCGTCGGGTCTCTCGGCGAAATGTCCACTGGCGAGACCATCTTCTTCTTCCTCCTAACAATCCCGCAACTCCTCGGCGAAGAACTCATGACCATCCTCCCATTCCTCGCTATATTGTACCTGTTCGCGACACGATTCAAAATGAGCCGAACCACCGCGATCGTCATCGCCTGGCTACTCACCGCAGTGCTCTTCGCCATCGAACACCTACCCACCTACGAATGGCACTTCTTGCAAGCGCTGCTCGGCGTCGGAGTCGCCCGAATCTTCCTCACCCTTGCCTACATCGTGACGAAAAACTTGTGGGTTTCCACCGGAGCCCACATCATCAACGACTGGGTCATCTTCGGCATAGCCCTCCTCGGATCAAACGCCCAATCCACGTAGCTGAGGAGCCACTCAAAACCCTTGACGAACCCCGACAAATCAGAGACCTACAACAGCTAACAACACCCGTGAGCGGGAATAGCTCAGTTGGTAGAGCATCAGCTTCCCAAGCTGAGGGTCGCGGGTTCGAACCCCGTTTCCCGCTCCAGTATCTTCGTTGAAATTGCTATACTTACGAAAGCACCGTCGATTGGCTTTAGTTCGATTTTTCTTTCTTGCCCGGAATATGTCCGTCGGACCGTACAAACGAGCATCGCTATTCGTGATCTACGGATTCTCTTGTCGAGACAGCAATTCTACAATGTCTGTATCTCCGTACTCGCGAGCATAATAGATCGGCTGATGGCCATCAACATCCCTAGCTTTGTCATCGACCCCATGCTCCATCAATAGAGCAAGTATCTGAATGTGGCCATACGAGCATGCTAACTCTAGTGGGGTGGCTGAGAATTTGCCCTATCACGCCCGGGGCCGAGGGTGTTGTGCTCGACGGTGAGCGAGTTGAGTGGCTGATCATGGCTACATCATCTCAGCGTTTCAAAGTACTTCCTCTTTAACTGGTAAACTACAAAGCAAAATCCGAAATACGCCACTAGGTAAGTCAAGTAAATGCAAAATTCTTGCTCGAACATGTCAGGATCGGTATAAACCAATTGCTGAGCGATAAAACTTTCGATCACAAAAATGGCTACCGGATAGACCATGAACGGAAACGATTCTTCAAAGTCCCCAAAGAAGGGGAGCAGTATATGGATAAGAATCAAGAGGACAGCCATGGGCCACCACACTAGAGCTCCGTAGAACCCCGCTGTGAAGTGCAATGCCACTATTGCGAGCGGAGCAAACAAGATATAGACTACTGAAATGCTCCAGACAAACTCGCTCCAACGGTATCCTAACATAAGCCCGCTACAAAAACTGCTAATATTCCACTAAACCCCGCTTTACCCGCTACAACCCCAGTCCTCACCGCGTTTGGACCTGCACAGGGAATGGTCAATCGAGTGGCGATGTCACCTACAGACATAGCAAACTGCAGGCGACCATGCCTGTTCGTCGCTTTCCTATAGCAATAAGAGTGTGCATAAGATGGAGCCGCTCCCGTCTCGTGCATCGCAGCCAAACAGCCTCTTACTGTTTGATCCCACGGTGAATCGCCTGCATTCAGACAAACGCATCTGGCACTGTACATAATGTGAGTCTCGTTGCAATATACATCACATACTCCGGAAGCCGCCTTCGCAGGTGGAGCAACATCTCCTGCCGTTTCGGAAACCTTCGCACGGTACGGGATCGAAGGCATGGAAGGCAGTGTAGGCCAAGGCAGTTCAATCGGGGGGAAACTGGGTACCGCAAGATCAAGTCTTCCATCTATATCTACTCTTGAAACTGGTTGAGAGCCAAAAGAAACGAATCCTGACTCTGCAGATGGTGGAAGTGGGGAAATCGAATTGAACGAGTTGATCTGCGACAAGGCCCACCGCTGAAACATGTACACCAACCCCGTATCCCCATCAACCTCCTTGGAATTATGCCCCCAGCGATCGATGCCGGTTTGCCAGTGGCCGGAGGTCCAGTCGGGCATGGGGTTTCCCCAGGCGTCTTGGTAGAGTTGCGTGTCGTCTGCCGAGCTGTCTGTCACGTCCATCACCGAACCGACCTGATCATAGTGGAACCAAGAATCTGTCGCCGCGTAGGTGGATTTGTCAATCACGCGATTGTGCAGAATGTGACCAATGACGCCGGGGCCGAGGGTGTTGTGCTCGACGGTCAGCGAGTTGGAGAGGCGGAGACTAAACTCTGTTAGCCCACTTGGTTCTCCTTGGAGCCAGACCTCTCTCGCACTGGGAGAAACGCTATCGCCACCAACATAAAGGCCCAAGCCACTGCTCCGAGAGAGCCCCAAATCCACCCATTGTAGCCTTTTCGACTAGCAAGCAAGAAGCATAAAGAAAACCCAATAAGACTACACGCAAGGCCAAAACGAATATCAGCAGCATACCAAGTATAGGCGGTGAGAGTCAGCAGAGGTTTATATATTCCCATTCTATAGCTCCTCAGTTTGCCTTACCACGCGAACCAAGCACCAGGCCAAAAACCGATCGTCCGGTTGTGCGTATCGGTCTCTCCATTAGGCCCTACGCATGTCATGTAGAAGTGAGTGCCAAAAGCGTCGTCTGGCAATCCGAAAGAATTGTCTTCTTTACAGTAGCACGACCACCCATAGCTACCCAACCGCGATTCCACCTCTAGGACGGCTTCGTCGCAACCTTCTTTACAATTTGTATTAAAGAAACTATTCCTGGGGTAAGTATCGCACTCTGAGCTACACCAGACTGTAATGAAATGGTATGGATTATTGGGATCATCTTTTCTACCGTATTTCTTGTTCAGTCTGTCCATGCAGTCTTGTTTGCATGTTTGGTCAATCAGTTGTCCTGATACATCTGTTAAACCAACCGGATAATTCACTGAAAACCCATAGCGGTGTTCCATGTAAGGTGGATAAGGAGCACTACTAATAAAAGTGGCCGCATTGTGCTGATACCACCTCTGATGCATATACACCAACCCCGTATCCCCATCAACCTCCTTGGAGTTATGTCCCCAGCGATCAACACCGGTTTGCCAGTGGCCGGAGGTCCAGTCGGGCATGGGGTTTCCCCAAGCGTCTTGGTAGAGTTGCGTGTCGTCTGCCGAGCTGACTGTCACGTCCATCACCGAACCGACCTGATCATAGTGGAACCAAGAATCTGTCGCCGCGTAGGTGGAATTGTCAATCACGATGCTAGTCTGCAATACTCATATGGCAACTCTCGTGGGTAACCAAACATTCAGATAGAACGAATACTCGAACCATGCACAGGTACCACATGCCCACTGTGCCGACCTCGGCAATCATGGTAGTGATTGAGAGTCAAGTGATTGAACGGCATACCGATTTATGCAAATCTAAGGACATAGGCAAGACCAAACATGCAGTACACTGACCACGATAAAAAAACCGTGGATGCCCAAAGAGTGAACCTGAACCGTCTTGAATATTCACCTTGGGTCAAAACCCAATTTGCAACGACCAATGGCGAATAGCACATCACTAGAATCATCAAGAAACAAACAACACTTAGCAAGGAATCAAACGGCCTACTTTGAGAACTGAGAGTATAATAGAAGGGCCAGAAGAACATCGCCTTAGTCGAGTTCCAAATGAGATCCTCGCTCCCTAGCGCAAAATGTAGGAACGCTAGCAATGAGAACCAAAGCAGCCATGCAGAGGTAGACGCCAAAGCCACCCAGAGGACAAACAATCGTCCGTCCACATAGCCTTCACTTTGTAAGTGTGACAATTTTCAATACCTCACATGTAGGGTATAGGAATCAACCAAGGCACAATGATCAGCCCCATAAAACGGTTCCAGTCCTTATGAGAGTGTTCGGGTTGCAGTGGTGTCGCTCCGTTGGCTCTGTGGGGAATCTGTTTAAGGTCGATTTCTCTTCTCTGGTGGCCGGTTTCTTTTCTTGATTCATCCTTTCCGCGAAGGCTGATGGTGTCAAGTAGCCGAGCGATCCGTGCAGCCAGCGGTGATTCCATTTCCACCTCCATTCACTGGCAATGACCTGTGCCTCCTTGCAAATCCGGAAGAGTTCAAGATTCAGGAATTCGTCGGGCAGGGGGTTTCCCCAGGCGTCTTGGTAGAGTTGCGTGTCGTCTGCCGAGCTGTCTGTCACGTCCATCACCGAACCGACCTGATCATAGTGGAACCAAGAATCTGTCGCCGCGTAGGTGGATTTGTCAATCACG
>JAUIJJ010000369.1 GCA_030431385.1 bacterium
AAAACGCCCTGCGCACCTTCGGCGAGGACTTCTTTGCCAGAATCAACAGCGTCGTTGAGATACGTCACCGTGTCCGCGAGCATCGGCCGAATAATGTCGCCGTAGGATAGCAACTCTTCCAGCAGCTCCTCGGTGTTGAGCGGCTCGTCGTCATAGACGTTCTGAAGCAGCTCGTTGACGTGCTTGCTATACGCGCGAAACTTCTTCGCGAATTTGTCCGGGTTGTTATAGTCGCAGGCGCGCATGCCGCGCCGATTCATCTTCTCCGAGTAAGCCGCACCGATGCCCTTCCCCGTGGTGCCGATGCGGCGCTTGCCGAGTGCCAGCTCCCGATTGCGGTCAAGAACCGGATATTGGGGAAGGATCAAGTGGCACTGCTCGCTGATGAGGAGCTTGCTCCGAACAGAGAAACCCTGTTCCTCCAGCTGCGTGATCTCTTCGATCACAGCGCCGGGATCAAGAACGACACCATTGCCGATTACGCAGCTCACCCCGCCGTGGAGAATACCCGACGGCAGCGTGTGCAGCACAAACTTGTCACCGTGAATGACGACGGTATGGCCAGCGTTATTGCCTCCCTGATATCGGGCGACAATATCCATACCACTGGCCATGACATCGGCGATCTTGCCTTTGCCTTCGTCTCCCCACTGGCAACCGATGAGAACGTTTACAGGCACGTTTCTCCCTTTTCTCGACGCTTCCTAGGTTTCGATACCAAGGGGAGAGAGTATCGACCACGGTTCAGGCCGCAAGCCCCAATTGGCGGCGCTAGTTCCGCGCCTCTGGAATCATGATCGTTTCCAGGCGCTCTCCCTCGCGCATGTAAATCACGTCAGTCTTCTCGCCGATCTTCACGGCATCGAGGGCGTAAGTGTAGTCGTAGATGTTCTTAATCTCGAGACCGGCAAGTCCGACGATGATGTCGCCTTCCTTGAGTCCCGCCTTGTCCGCAGGCCCGCCGCTTGCCACGCCGCTGAGGCGAAGCCCTTCCACTTCAGCAGTGTAGTCCGGGATCGTCCCCGTATAGGCCCGCATGCCCGCCCGACCTGCGCCCTCGTTCTTGTTTCGCTCAACCACCTGAAAGTCCGGTCGCTCCTCTGCCAGCAGCAGTTTCCGCGTCATGAGTGCGGAGAAGTGAACGAGTCGACCAAGGCCCTCGTAGTTGAGCTTCTCAGGCGTGTCCGACGGGCGATGGTAATCCTCGTGGCTCCCCGTGAAGAACATGATCGACGGGATTTTCTTCTCGTTGAATGACGAGCTGTCCGACGGAACCCACGGGTCTTCGGAGATGCTCAGGTCGAAGCCCACCGGCACGTTCGCCTGCTCGATAAGGCCCTTCCAAACCGAGCTACTGCCAACCGCTTGGATCGTCAGCGAGTTGTTCTCCGAGCGCCCCACCATATCAAAGTTGAGATAAGCGGCGATGTCTTCCGTCTTGATCACTTCCTTGTCGAGGAAGTCCGCCGAACCGAGCAAACCCATCTCCTCGCCGGACCAGAAAGCGAGCACAACCGGACGCTCGCGCATCTCGCTCCGAGTAGCAAACAGGCGGCCGACCTCAATCACTGCGGCAACACCAGAGGCGTTGTCATCCGCGCCAAAGTGAATCTCGCCGTGTTCGTCGTTACGCGCCAACGAACCGCCCCCGCGCCCGTAGCCGAGGTGGTCGTAGTGCGCGCCCAGAATAACGTACTCGTAGTCGCGATTCTCCGAGGGAAGGTAGCCAGCGACGTTGTAGCCGGTGTCCTTTTCACGCTCGATATCGACCTTCAGCTTTGCCTTGAAGCCCTCCATGTTAAATCCGCTAACATGAGGGTTCCCTGAGTCGAACGATTTCTGAAGTTCTGCCAGAGTCTGGTCGCCACTGGACTCGAAGAGCCTCTTTGCAGCCTTTCCGGTGATGCTCCCGGCAACGATGCCGGAACGCGAGAGTGCAGTGTCAAAGCTCAGCGGCATCAGTCGCCCACCGTTGGGAGAGCGAGGGCCTGTCACGACGATCAGCCCCTTCGCCCCCAGCTCGCGCGCCCGCATCGCCTTGTAGCGAACCATCGAGTACCGGGCCAGCGTGTTGCGAATCTTGATGTCCGCGTCTTCCGGATAATATCTAAAGACGACCACAATCTTGTCTTCGACATCAAGGCCGTGGTAGCTGTCGTAGGAAAAGTCCTGACTGTCCGGCGTCGTGATTCCGTAGCCGGCGAAAACCAGCTCACCCTCGAGCTCGCGCGAATCAGAGAACCCGAGCGCCTGAAAATCGATGCCCGCAAGCCATGCAACGGACTCGCCGTTCGGATCAGTAATGGTTAGCGTCGAACCCTTGTCTCTAATGCCCGAGGTAAACCCGAAGGGGATCCGGAAGTCATCGAGACCGGGGAGCGGCATTGCTCCAATCGCCTTGAGTTCCTTGATGATGTACTCGGCGGCGAGGGCTTCCCCGTTCGAGCCAGTGTCGCGCCCCTCAAGTTTTGACGAGGCCAGATAACGCACGTGCTCCTTCAGCTTGGGAACAGGCGGCTGGGCCGTCGCCATGCTTCCCACGAGAAAAATAACCGCGCAGATGATCGAAAGCATTGTTCTTTTCATTATTTGCCAACCTCAGAATTATTGGTGCGGGGAGGGGCAGCATCGAGCGCTTTCAACGCCGCCTCGTGATTCCAGCTTGCCATGTAGAGCTGCCCGGCATCGCCACCGTAGCGAGTCGAAGTCCAACTAAGACCTTCGCCATCGGGGGTGAAAACCGGCAGGCCATCAAAGCCATCCGAGTAGCTGACCCGGACAGGCTCTTTCTCGCCAGCGGCGTCGACGATGAATAACTCAAAGTTAGAAAACCCGAGCTTGTTGCCGGCGAAGATGATGTATTCGCCCCCGGGGTGGAAGTAGGGAGCCCAACTCATGCTGCCAAAGTCCGTCACGCGAACCTCATCCGTACCGTCCGCAGCCATTGTGTAGACATCAGCGATGAACCCGTCCTCGGTGAAGCGTCGCCATACAATGCGACTCCCGTCGGCGGAGAAAAACGGCCCGCCGTCGTAGCCACGGACATCCGTGACCTGACGAAGATTTCCCCCATCAGCGTCGATGAGGTAAAGCTCACCAAAATACGAAGGATCGATATCTTTCAGTTTCGTTTCTTCTTCCGTGAGCCCATCCTCGAAGGCCGACCTCATCGAACAAAACACGATGGTCTTGCCGTCGGGGGAATAGCTCCCCTCCGCATCGTAGCCCTCGGCATCGGTGAGCCGCGTCAATCCGTCGCCATTGGTGACGAAAAGGTCAAAGTGCGGGTCATAGTCCCACGAGTAGCGGCGCTCCTTGCCACTCTCACGGAAAGCGATTTCCTCGGCCTGAAGCTCAAGGGTGCGCGGGTCGAGATGCGTCGAGGCGAACATGATCTCGCCTGTCCCCGGCTGGATAAAGGCGCAGGTGGTCTTTCCGCTGCCCGTCGAAACCAGGCGCGTATCACCAAACGAGAGGTCCAGCTCGTAGATCTGGAAGAATGGATTCTCGTCGATCCGTTCGCTCTGGAAGGCCATCTTAGTGCCATCGGGCGAAAAGTACCCCTCGCCAGCGCGGCGTCCCTCGTACGTCAGGCGGCGGACCTTT
>JAUIJJ010000370.1 GCA_030431385.1 bacterium
GCGAATGCTTCCGGCGGGGGTTCTTTAGGTGCTTGGCAGGACGCTAGGGCTACCTGCGGAAGAAGCTTTTCACTGAGTACCAGGTGAGCTGGCGGCCGAGAGCGGCGATGGCGTCGGTGAGGGGGATTTCTTTCGGGCAAACGCGGACGCAGTTCTGTGCGTTGCCGCAATCGCCGACACCACCCGGACCCATGAGGGCTTCCAACCGATCGTTTTGTTTTTTCTTGCCGTTGGGCTGGAGGTTGAAGAGGTAAGCTTGGCCGAGCGCCGCCGCACCGATGAATGGCGCGTCCTCGCTGACCTGAGGGCACGCTTCCATGCAGCAGCCGCAAGTGATGCAACTGGCGTACTTGTACATCTCCTGCTGATCTTCCTGTGAAACCTGCGGGCCTTCGCCGAGGTCATAAGTTCCATCCAGGGGGTTCCATGCGGTGACTCGCTTGAGGGCTTGGAACATCCGGGAGCGGTCGATGACGAGATCGCGCACGACCGGGAAGCGGCTGAAGGGTTCGAGCATGACCGGCTCTTCCAGCTCGTCGATGAGCTGCGTGCAGGCCTGACAGGGGCGACCGTTCACGCGCATGGAACAGGAGCCGCAGACCTCTTCAAGGCAGGCCGCGTCCCATGATGGCGAGGTCGTCTGGTCGCCGTCCATGGTGACGGGATTCAGGCGAATCTGCATGAGCGCCGAGATGACGTTCATGTTCGGCTCGTAGGGAATTCGAAACCGCTCGTAGTACGACTCCCCATCGGGACCATCCTGGCGCTTGATGGTCATCGTGAAGTAGTCCGGTTTGCGTTCTCCGATCGTCTTACCCATTAGTGGCATCTCGCTCGGTTCCTCGTTTGGTGTTTACTTGTAGATTCGTGGTTTCGGCGGCTCGACACTCATGTCGACGTCGCGGTATTCGATCTTCGGGTCGCCACCGTTGAAGTCGGCGATGGTCGACTTGTTCCACTTTTCCTGATTCTTCACCCACAGGTCCATGTACTTCACGAACTCGGGTGAAAGTTCGTCGCCGCGCTTCGCTGGCAACTCTCTCGCGCCCCACTTCTTGGTGATCGCCGCGCAATACTTGCGGTAGCCGTCGTGCTCGACGGGGTCGCCGAGTTTTTCTTTTTCGGGCTTCGCGATATCGAATTCGGGCTTGTAGTGCGCGCCGCGACATTCGTCACGCTGGCGTGCGCCCTTCGCGATTGCCTTGGCAAGGTTGACCATATCACCGAAGGCGCGCGCGAAGAGATAGGTATGATTCACCGTGTGCGCGCTGTCGTTCATGTCAATGTTCTTGAAGCGTTCCTCGATCTTGAAGATCTCGGAGATCGCCTCGTCCAGCCCGGCGTTTTCGCGAACGACGGTACATTTGGCAGTCATGACTTCGCCGAGTTCCTTGTGAAGCTGGAACACGTTTTCGGTGCCGCTGCGCGAAGAAAGCTCCTTGGAGATTTCCTCCTGCCTGCGAAGCTCCGCATCGAAGATAGCTGGCGACGGATCGGCAGAATGAGACTCGGCCCATGCAACGGCCCGCTTGCCGGATTCGCCACCGCCATAGATGCAGCTGAGAAGCGAATTCGCGCCGAGCCGGTTGGCGCCGTGGTATTGGTACTCAACCTCGCCAGCGGCAAAGCAGCCGGGGATGTTGGTCATCTGCATGACCTCGTCGCCGTCATCCTTCGATGAAACATAGATGCCGCCCATGCTGTAGTGCATGCCCGGGAAAATGCGCATCGGTGCCTGAAGGGGATCAACGCCGACGAACTTACGGTAGATTTCAAAAACGCCGCCGAGCTTCTTCTCGAGAGAATCGCCGTCCTGACCAGACTTCTCGGGCGTGATGTCCAGATAGACCTGATTGCGGCTGTCGATGCCGCGGCCCTCGCTGACGCAGACGTGGAAGATCTCTCGTGTCGCGATGTCTCGCGGGACCAGATTTCCGTACTTCGGATACTTAGTCTCGAGGAAGTAATCGCGGTCGGAGTCGGGAATCTCGTTGGGAGGACGCTCGTCCTTCGTGTTCTTCGGGACCCAGACGCGGCCACCTTCGCCGCGAACGGACTCTGAGATCAGGCGCAGCTTGTCGGCCCCGGGGATCGACGTCGGGTGGACCTGAATGAACTCGCCGTTGCCGTACCAAACGCCTTGCTGCCATGCGCGAGCGGCGGCGGCGCCGGTGTTGATAATGGAGTTCGTGGACTTGCCGAAAACCAAGCCAGGGCCGCCGGTACAAAGAATGACCGCCCCGCCCTTGAAGGTGTGAATCGACCTGTCCCAGATATTCGTGGCCGAGATGCCGCGGCACTGTTTGTCGTCATCGAGAACCAGGGAGAGGAACTCCCAGTGCTCGTACTTTTCGACAAGGCCCTGTGTTTCAAATCGGCGGACTTGCTCGTCCAGCGCGTAAAGCAGCTGCTGTCCGGTGGTCGCCCCCGAGTAGGCCGTGCGGTGATGGAGCGTGCCGCCGAAGCGGCGGAAATCGAGGTTGCCTTCAGGTGTGCGGTTAAACGGAACACCCATGCGGTCGAGGAGATCGATGATCTTCGGGGCCTGATAACACATGCCCTTCACGATGGGCTGGTTGGCGAGATACTCGCCGCCGAACAGCGTATCCGTGACGTGAATGTCGGGATGATCGCCCTCGCCCTTCATGTTCTTGGCGGCGTTGATTCCGCCCTGAGCGCAGACCGAGTGCGAGCGCTTCACGGGGACCATCGAGAACAGGTCCACGGGAACGCCCTTTTCCGCGATGGCAATCGTTGCGGAAAGTCCTGCGAGTCCACCTCCGACAACGATAACGCGTTTTGGCATCTTGGGGAAGCTCCTTTACTGAAGGCTCGATATTCTGGGTTGAAAGTCTCTTGTTAATGTAGCGAGTCGCGGTACTCAACTAACTCTGCGACGTATTCCGGGTTCTCTGCGAGCGGACCCATTCTCATGAAGCCCACCACCGAACTCACGAGGAGGAGGAACAGCGCGAGGCCGACTCCGATTCCCGCGTAGGACATATAGCGCTGGCTCTCTTTGCCGATCGTGATTCCCCAACTCATGCAAAAGGTACACAGGCCGTTAGCGAAGTGAAAGATCACCGACGCGCCACCGATCAGATACACCGGCACCCAGAAAAAACCTGACGGGCCGTAGAACATCCCCGCCAGTTCCATCGAGAAGGGTACTGACCCGACGTCGTGAACGAAGCGCAGATGGATGGTGTGTACTGCGATGTAGACGAGGGCGATCCAGCCGGTGATTCGCTGGAGTTTATAGGCCGAGTTTCGGCGATAGCTGAGTTGCGATTCGGTTCTGGATTGAAGAGCGATGTAGATCCCAATGGTAATGTGGAGAACCAGAGGGATGAAAATAAAGACCGCCTCGACGAGGGGAAGCGCTGGGCCAAGGATCTGGAACAGAGCAATCTTCGATTCGAAGAACCTGTCGCCGAGCATCGCCATCGAGTTCGTGATGAGGTGCTCGACAAGGAAGATGCCGAGAGGAAACACTCCGAGGAGTGAGTGGAGTCGCCGGAGAAGGAAGTACTGCCGATCAGTCATGGCGGGGTTCGTGAATCCTTTCACAAATCAGTCGCGCGACATGAGCGCGACCGCCA
>JAUIJJ010000371.1 GCA_030431385.1 bacterium
GATGGTATAGGTTCCGGGCTCTGCCGTAGGGTTGACTTGATAGGTGCGCGAGAATTTGGGGCGGTCGTAGTGAGCAGCGATATCGGTCTCGAAGCCTTTGTCGTACTTCACGGTGGCTTCAGGTTCGGCCCACTCGCCTCGCGGAGTGAGGAGCGCGAGCGATTCGTCGCTGAGGTTAATCTCGGTCGCGATCGGTCCATCGCCGAGCGGGTCCATCGCGTAGATGTGATACTCGAGATCGATGCTAGCGGTCACTGTGAGTGCGACATCTGCTCCCCGGGGGGCGGATTCCTTGTCGAAGGCGGCCGATGCGCCAACGACTTCCGGCATTCCCCATTGAGCTTTTAGCGTTCCGGGCAACGCGACCGCCATGACGGCGGCGAGTAGTGTCGCGATCCCAAAGGTTCTCAAGTGACTCAAGTTCATAGTTTCTCCGGTCTACGTCGGGGCGGATGCCAAAATTGCGCGCTCTGCGCCTGATTGTAGCTTCCCTAGGGCAAATAGCCTGCCCGATTTGTCGACTCCGCAGAAATTCTATCCGTCGACCGGCGGCGATTCAACCGCGAAGCCTTATCGTGGGTCCATCACTCTCCCGATGAACAGCAGCGCTCCCGTCACGTTGTCGCGGATCAGGAAGATGAATGGCCGATCAACGCGGAACTCCACCGGGCGCGCATTCGCCGCCATCGAACGGGTCATGATCACCGCCGTTGCCGCAGCGGCCTCGGTTCCCTCTTCGTTCACTTCGACGAAGGCCTTGTGTAGAACCTCAGAGATCGAAATCCTCTCGCTGGTCGTGATGCCGCTAAAGTCAGCCGCGCCAAACGCAGTCGGCATCCCCATCGCCGCCAACTGTTTCGCGAGGCTGTATTCTGTTTCCACGCGGAACTTCGGGAGCCACACCAGCACCTCCTTTTCCTCAAGGTACCCCACGAGATCGAGCAGGTTCGAGTCGAGCATCGCGTCCACATCGGCCAGCGGAACCTCCCCCTGAGGGAGCAATACGATCATTGAGAGCCGGTCTCCGACGTATGGCAGAGAAAGCATCCGGACGCCGTAGCCCTCGGCGTGGGCGAACTTGGTCTTCTGGAACATCACCGGCACCTGCGCCGTGGTGCCATCGCTCAGGTGGAAGTCGTCGTCCTTGGTGTGCTCTTCCTTGAACTGACGGCTCCAGTTTCCCTTGAAGTAAATGGCATTGGTGAGCACGAGGCTGGTTGCCTGGCTGAACAGTGACTTATCGACGATCTCCTCAATCTTACCGGCGGTGTTTTCCGAAACCCACGCGTTGATGGAATCCGCAGATCCGCCAGGGTCGCCGCCGAAGTCGAGCCGTTCGAGCGGTGCGCCGTAGTGATTCGCCACAAGTGCGAGGTACTCTTCGATAATGTGCAAGTCCTCGCGCCCCCAAACCCGATTCGCGACGGCGAGTTGAAAGTCATCGCCGTCCGCCCCGTTCAAATCGTTTTGGACGGCACCGATGGTTTCGTCGATGTCGTCGACGCCGGTAATATTGAGCGTAGCCGTCATCTGGTCGAGGGTCTCGCCCTGCGCGCCGAGGCGAACCATCTGTAGAGCTGTCGCGATGCTCCACGGCGAGATGAAGACGTTCTTGTCCCCACTCTCGTTGGCAAGGCGCAGATAGAGATCCACGGCGAATTCGTTCGTGCCCTCAACGAGCGGGGCGGCCTTCTGCAAATCGAGTTTAGACGACTCTTCCATGGGAGCTTCCTCGGATTCAGCGGGATGCGGATCGGGATTTGCGCGACAGCCGACTATCGGCAAAGCGGTAATCAGGAATAACATGAACAGTTTGGTAATCGGCATTCTTACCTCCTGCGGACAAGAACGATCAGATGAAGAAAGTTTGGCACTCAAGGGTTGCAGGCCGCAACAGGAGCGTCTAAGGTACGAGCTCCAAATCATTCCGTTTCTACTGAGGATTCCCATGAGAGTCTTGACTGTCGTGTTTCTCGCTATTCTGGTTGGAGTCGCGAATGCTGCATTGTTTGCCGCGCCGCTAATCGTACCCATCGGAGAGGTTTCCACGCAACAAGACTTACCCGCGGAAGTGCTCATTGATGTTCAATTGCTCGAACCACTGTTTAGTGACGGTGACACCTCCATCGAGATTGGCCTCGGGAGTCACGGCGCTGTCGAGTTCACAAACCTTTCCTATCGAAGCAGGAACGACTGGAATGCAACGGGGCGAATCAGCGGCTCCGAGTTTGGTCGCGTTTCGATTACAAGTTTTGAAGGGGTTTTGTCTGGTGAAGTTCAGTTAGAAACCGGCGAACGGTTTCAACTTCTGCCACAGGCAAATGGGTCGCATGAATTAAAGCGCATCGAGATGCCGGAATCGTGGTGTGGAGCAGAGAGTCTCGTCGCGCCTCCTGGCAAGCAATTGGTAGGAGACGCGACGCCTCGGCAAGACACTGGCGACGAATTGGATATACTCGTACTATATACACAAGCAGCGCGCGACAACTACGGTGGCGACAGCCAGATTCGATCGATCATTCGAAACGCAATCGACGGCACCAACAACGCCTACGATCGCAGCCTGATCAATACTCGGATGCGAGTTGTAGGAATCGAGCAAATAAACTATACCGAACAAGGCGACTCGGACTTCGAGCTTCGGGCGCTTTCTAATTCCAATGACGGATTTATGGACGAGGCACACACGCGTCGAAACGCTACCGGCGCTGACCTCGTTATGCTTGTTTGTACTTGGACGCAGGATGGATTCTGTGGCAGGGCGTGGTTGCTATCCGGGTTTCCATTCGCAAACGCCGAACTGGGATTTGGAGTTGTGCATACTAATTGTTTGAACTCGTGGGTTGTTGCCCACGAGATCGGGCACAACCTCGGTTGCAGTCACGACCGAAACAACGCTGGTCCGAACCTGTTTCCCTATTCATTCGGATATCGATTCACCGGGCAAAGCGGATCGCTCCGCCGTTCGATTATGGCATACGCGCCGGGGTTACAAACGGATCACTTTTCGAATCCCAACATAACCTTCGATGGCGTTCCGCTTGGAGTCCCTGACGGACAGGCGGATCCCTCCGACAATGCACGCGTCATCAATGATACACGCAACACAGTGGCGAACTTTCGGGCAGCTTCTTTACCATCAATTACAATCGCCGACACCTCAATCGCGGAGGGAGATAGCGGAACTACCCAACTTGGGTTCCCCGTGTCTTTGTCGTTTTCTGCAAATCAGCCGATTACTGTAAACTACTCCGTGCAGGGGTTGTCCGCGCAGGAAGGCAGCGATTTCTCTCCTGTCCCGGCGGGGCAATTCAATATCCCGGCAGGGTCTACTTCTGTTAGTCTCAATGTTACCATCAACGGCGATGAAGACGGGGAAGCGAATGAGACGCTGCGGGTCGAGCTCTCCAACGCACAAGGCGGAGCGATCACTGGCGCGATGGCGATTGGTACGATCCTGAATGACGACATTCCCGCAATTACATTTGATGGAGTCGTATTCGTCACCGAGGGTGATAGTGGTAACACAAACGCGGACTTTGAAGTTAGCCTATCCGACTCTACT